>CAUGKA010000114.1 GCA_959599615.1 uncultured Collinsella sp.
ACTAGGGTGGGCGGCTGCGTTTTGCCCACTTGGGAAGGAGCGATCCTATGCCCCAGAACATCTTCGGTACCGACGGCGTCCGTGGCGTCGCCAATGCCGACCTCTCGTGCGACCTCGCGTTTCGCCTGGGCCGCGCGGCGACCAAGTTCCTTGGTCCGGACATCTGCATCGGCCGCGACACGCGTCTTTCGGGCACCATGCTCGAGAGCGCTCTGACCGCCGGCATTATGGCCGAGGGCGGCCGCCCGCACTGCTGCGGCGTTATTCCTACGCCGGCCGTGGCGCTGCTCACCGTCCAAAACGAGCTCGACGGCGGCATCGTCATCTCCGCTTCGCACAATCCGCCGGAGTTCAACGGCATCAAGTTCTTTAGCCGCAAGGGCATGAAGCTTCCCGACGCTGTCGAGGAAGAGATCAGCGCCTGGGTCATGTCCGAGGAGGCCATGGCTGCCGACACGCTTCCGACCGGTGCCGGCGTGGGTCACATCATCAAGATGAAGGACGCCCGCAAGGCATACATCGACCATGCCATCGATACGCTTGATGGTCTGAGGCTCGATGGCCTGGTCGTTGCCGTCGACTGCGGCCATGGCGCCTCTTGCCAGACCACGCCCGCCGCGCTGCAGCGCCTGGGTGCCACGGTCCATGCCATCAACACCGATTACTGTGGCACTGACATTAACGTTGAGTGCGGCTCCACTCACCTTGAGCCCCTGCGCGAGCTCGTGCTGCGCACCCACGCCGATATCGGCCTGGCCCACGACGGCGACGCCGACCGAGTACTGTTCGTGGACAGCGAGGGCAATGAGATCGACGGTGACTACATCCTGGCTATCTGCGGTTCTGACCTGGCCGCCCGCGGCAAGCTCGCCAACTCCGAGATCGTCTCGACCGTTATGTGCAACCTGGGCTTCTCCATCGCTATGAAGGAGCAGGGCTTCGAGATGGTTCAGACCGCCGTGGGCGATCGCTACGTTCTGGAGCGTATGCTCGCGGACGGTGCCGTCATCGGCGGCGAGCAGTCCGGCCACATCATCTTCCTGGAGCACAACACCACCGGTGACGGTCTGGTGACGGCTCTGCAGCTGCTGGCCGTGCTCAAGCGCACCGGTCGTACCCTCACCGATCTTGCCGGCATCATGAAGAAGTACCCGCAGGTGCTCGTCAACGTGCATTCCGACAACAAGGCTGGTCTGGATGATTGCCAGCCCATCTGGGATGCCGTCGCTGCTGCCGAGAAGGAGCTTGACGGCCGCGGCCGCATTCTGGTGCGTCCGAGCGGTACCGAGCCGCTGGTCCGCGTTATGGCCGAGGCCGAGACGCACGAGCTGACCCAGCGCGTTGTCGACGACATCGTCGAGGTTGTCAAGCGCGAACTTCCCTAATGGTCAAAAACGGGTGCCAAGTGGTAAACTGTTAAGGCTATTTTGGTCGATTGGTATGTCCGAGGGGGAGCATGTTCACTAAAGTCCTAAGGTCTTTTGGTATGCGTGGTCGAGTCCTTACGCTGGATGCTCCCATCTCGGGCGACGTCATTCCGTTGTCCGAGGTCAATGACCAGACATTTGCCACCGGCCTTTTGGGCCAGGGCGTGGCGATTCAGCCTACCGGCACGCGTGTGATTGCACCGGCTGATGCCAAGGTCGAGGCCATTTTTCCCACGGGACACGCTGTTGCGCTTAACACGGTCGATGGCTTGGACGTGCTCATCCACGTTGGTTTGGACACTGTTCAGCTTGAGGGCAAGCACTTTACCGTACATGCGCAAGTGGGCGACATCGTCCATAAGGGCGATGTGCTCATTGAGTTCGATCGCGAGGCAATTGCTGCCGAGGGCTACGATGTGACGGTTCCCATCTTGGTGTGCAACTCTGTTGAGTTCTCGAGCATCAAGGGCTCCGTTGGCGTGCATGTCGAAGAGATGGACCAGCTCATCGTTGCTCGCGAGCGCTAGCAAGTGCACGTGGCCATTAGCCTACAATTCAAACACGTTTACGGAGGGCGCCCTTGAAAGAGGGCGCCCTCCGTGGCAAGATGGGACTTGTCCGAAGCTAAAAGGCTTCGGGTCACCGTGGACGGGCAGGGGCCTCGACGCGGCTAGACACGAGACACATACATTACGCGACCTCGCCCTGGTGGCCGCACACGTTGGTTGCGGCCGACGCGGGCCGCGGGCAAGTGCTTGTAAGGGGAGCCTTGCCTCTCTTGTACGAGAAAGGACGCGTAATGAAGATCATTAAAGCTAAAGACTACGAGGATATGAGCCGCAAGGCCGCCAATATTATCTCGGCGCAGGTTATCCTCAAGCCCGACTGTGTGCTGGGACTTGCCACCGGCTCCACCCCGATCGGTGCCTACAAGCAGCTCGCTGCTTGGTACGAGAAGGGCGACGTCGACTTTGCCGAGGTCAGCACCTACAACCTGGACGAGTATCGCGGCCTTTCGCACGACGATCCCCAGAGCTATCACTACTTCATGCGTGAGAACTTCTTCGATCACATCAACATCGACCTGAACAACACGCATGTGCCCGACGGTTCCAACCCCGATGCCGCCGCTGCCTGCTCTGAGTACGACAAGATCGTTGCCGCCGCCGGTTACCCGGATCTGCAGCTGCTCGGCATTGGCAACAACGGCCATATCGGTTTCAACGAGCCCGATGACCACTTCTCCAAGGGCACGCACTGCGTCGACCTCACCGAGAGCACCATTCAGGCCAACAGCCGCCTGTTCGACAGCATCGACGATGTTCCCCGTCAGGCCTACACCATGGGTACCCAGACCATCATGTATGCCCGCATGATCTTGGTCGTCGCCAACGGCGAGGCCAAGGCTCAGGCCGTGCATGACATGTGCTATGGTCCGGTTACGCCCGCGTGCCCGGCTTCGATCCTGCAGCTGCACACCAACTGCGTTGTCGTTGCCGACGAGGCCGCCCTTTCGCTCTGCGAGTAGCGCGAATCCTGCATCTCGACATAGCCTTGCCTAAGGCCTCCGCTTTGCGGGGGCCTTTTTGCTATCCCTTTCCGCCCGCTTGACCAAAATCTTGTCGCAAGCTTGACGAATGCCGGATGCCCAACAGCTTGATTCATTCCATACCAGATTCTATGCAAAAATGCCACTAAAAGGTCGTAGACGGTAGCGGGTGCTAGGCGAGTTGAATGACATGGCTGAACCTTGTTCATCTGCGTTACACTGCCGCTTAGATGGGACAAGCTGACAAGCTCATTTACCTGCTTAAAGACCGATTAGTCGGGGGATTAATAACAATCGGCCCTCGCTGTACAAAAACTTGCCGCTTGCGTACCAAAAGACAACCTAGAACACAAGGTCGCTCTATTCATAGCGCGGCTTGTATGGTCTTGCGGTTACAGTGTCCATACGGTCGAGTTGAGGAGCGGGCATGGTAAACGATTTGGGCAGTATAGACGACCTCGAGCTGATACCGCTGGGCGGAGGCTATATGGTGCGACGCGAACGCTTGATGAATGAGCTTATCGCCAAGGGCCGAAAGGCCGGCATTGTGGTTCTTTATGCGCCCGACGGGTTTGGGAAGACCTCGGTACTGCTGCAGTACACCCATGAGGTTAAATGCGACCCGACGCGAGGCCCCGTGCGGATTATCGAGGCCGATCGCGCCACTGGGCGCGAGGTGTTTATGCAGCTCGAGGTGGTTACCGAAGAACTCAAAGACAAACCGCACTCCCTTATCGCGATTGATAATGTGCCAAACCTCGATCAGCACGATACCGAAGACCTCATCGACAGGATTCGCGGCCTGCGCGCTATGGGGGTAGGGGTCTTTATCTCCTGCCGTCCTTCAAATCGTCAACTGATTCATGGGCTGGGCGATTCGGTTAAGATCAATGCGCAGATGCTCAAGGTGCATGCCTATGAGTATTCGGCGTGGGCATCGGCGTTTTCGATCAGCACATCGCTCGACTTTTATCAGCTCACGCAGGGCGTGCCCGAGCTCGTTTCGGCATTGCAGACGGGTCTGTATGGCCAAGGCGACGTAGCCGGTCTGCTCGAAAACGAGATTGTCAACGTATATGGCGCGGCACTTGTCGATCTGGCTTCGCTCGACAATAATGCACTGTTTTGCGTGGCATGTCTCATGATTTTGATGGGCGAGGGCAATATCGCAGAACTCGAGGCTTGCGGGGTGAGGCTGTCGATGGTCGACCAGTCCTACTTTGTACGCGACTACCCGATCTTTGGCTTGGATCCCGCCGAGCGGAGTTTTACGTGTCTGGGCACGGAGGATAACGGACGCTTGCGTTTGCGTAAGTTGGTGGCCGAGGTTCGCCCCGAACTTGTTCCGAGGGCGGCCCGGATTTTGCTTAAGGCGGGCCGATGCGATGCGGCGATGGGCCTGGCGGACGCCTTTTTGGACCGTGATTCGGTCCTTGAACTTGCTGGGCAGTATGGGGTCGATCTGGCTCTGACGGGGCACGGGGCCGATATCTGCCGAGCAGCGCTGGGCACGATCGATGCCGAGGATCCGGCTCCAGAGCCAACGCCTGCCGAGGCGCTTGGCGTATATCTGGCAGCGGTCAGCGTGTCCAATACAAAGCTCGCTCGCTATATGGCATCGGTCATCGAGCGCGGGGGCGAACGGGCGGCCTGCGAAATAGACCCTGTTTCATGGAGGGTGGCCCAGACACTGACGGCTGTTTGCTATGGGGACAACGGGCTTGGGCTTCCTACGAACCTGACCGTGCCAGAAATCGAGACATCCCATACCGCACTCGATATGTTGTCCGCGCATATCGAGGTCAAGCGCTGCCTGACCGAGCGGGGAGATGACGGCGGCGTTCTACAGCAGCTCAAAACGAGCAAGGCCTACGACTGTGAGCTCGACATCGCGGGGATTGTTATACGGGCCGACAGCATGCTGGTGGAGCTTTTTGACGGGTCGTTTGCGGGAACCGACGAGCGCGACGACGAGATGACGGTGGTGCGGGAGGCGCTCGACGTACGTGGGCTTAAGGCGATGGCTATCTGGGTGCGCATGGTGTTGGCGGCACGGCGGCTCCTTTCCGGCTTGCCGGTAACCGACGACGCGGCATTCAACGAGCTCGATCGTTTTGCCGTGCGCATGCGCGACAACCAGATTCAGCTGTTTGGCCTGTTGCTAGAAGGCTGGCAGTCGCTGGCAGAGGGACGGCCGGTTAATGCAAAGTTCCGTGCGGTCCAAGTGCTCAAACTTGCCGAGGAGTCGATTGCGTACATGCGCGATAACGCATTGCTGTTGGAGCGCGCGGCGTATCTGCGTAACACCTCGATGGTTTCGGTGCGCGAGGAAGCGGAGCTACTCGATATAAGCCAGACGCAGGTTGGTGGAGCGGAGGCCTGGATGGTGGCGCTGCATTTGGCCTGTGCGGGCCGAGACAGCGACCTTGCGGCCTGGATGTCCATGAATCGTGCGGGGATTCTGGAGCCATCGTATCGGCTCTTTGCGCGCCTTGCCATGCATTGTCTGGGCGAGCCGGCGACCAGGATTCGCAAGAAGCTTCCCGTGCGCGAGCTGTCGCGGTACTCGCTGCGCGACGATTTGGAAGGGGAGGGCGAGCGCCTGTTCCAGGCCGGCGAGGTTGAAGCCGTTGATACCATTGACCATATCGAGATTCGCATGTTTGGCGCGTTTCGCGCCGAGCGCGACGGGTTTCCCATCACGGACAAAATGTGGCGCCGCAAGAAGGCGGCGACACTTGCCGAGCGGCTTGCGCTGGGCATGGATGCGCTCGTCGATCGTGAGACGCTGGCCATGGAGCTGTGGCCCCATGCCGAGTTCAATAGCGCCCGCAACAACCTGTACTCGACGATATCGCGCTTGCGGTCGGCTTTGGGACCGACGCCGGATGGCAAGTCGTGTGTGCTCATCCAAAATGAATGCATCGGACTCAACGGCGACTACGTCAAGACCGATGTACGGCTGTTTGACCAGATAAGCCGCGAGGTTTTGGGAAATCGCACGGGTGCGCGCGGGCCCCATTTAGTTGAGCTGTGCCTTAAGATTGAGCAGCTTTATACCGGACCGCTGTATGTTCCCAATGGCTGTAACCCCACCTACTTTTTGCGTATGCGACGCATTATGCAGTCAAAGTACATCGATTGCATGATTAAGGGAGCAAATGCCGCTCTAGAAGAAAACGATCTGCAGTCGGCGATTTGGCTGGCGGAGTCGGGGCTTCGGCAGGAAACGGCGCGTGAGGATATGGTGCGCTGCGCCATGCGCGTCTACAGTGCGGCGGGGCGGCGGCGCGATATCGTCGAGCTGTACAGCGGGCATATGCACCATCTGAGGGAGCAGGTCAATGGCGTGCCCGAGCCCGAGACGCGGCGTCTATACGAGCGCTTGGTGGAGGGGCGGCTCAATCGCGTGCTGGTCGAGCGATAAAAAATGAGCGTCCGAATTGCTCGGACGCTCGCAAGCTCGATGTATGCTGGCTCGCCGGATCATTGGCTCTTAGACGAGCTTGATCTTCTCGATGTCCTTGCGCGAGGACTCGCGATACAGCGAGAACTTGCGGCCGATGACCTGGACGACCTCGGCGTGGCAACGCTCGGAGAGCTCTTCGGCGGCCTCGCGGGCGGAAAGACTGGAGCCATCGAGCACGGAGCACTTAACGAGCTCATGCTTCTCCAGGTAGGCGACCGTCTGCTCGACGGTGCCCTCGTTGACATCGGACTTACCGATGATGATGGCGG
>CAUGKA010000115.1 GCA_959599615.1 uncultured Collinsella sp.
AGGGGGTCGGTCACCGCGCCCTCGCTGCAAAGCTTGGCATTCCCCAGGCCACGGCTCGTCAGTGGGCCCGCGCATATGCCGTGGTCGGTGCCGACGCCGTGCTCAATGCGGGCGCTCGTCATCACACCTATTCGTACGACGTAAAGCTCGCCGTGGTTAAGGACCGTCTGGAAAACGGCCTGACGGTTCGCGAGGCCATGATCAAGCACGGGATTCCCAGCGAGTCTTCGGTTAAGGCCTGGTGCCGCCAGTATCGCGAGAGCGGTGAGTCCGCGCTGGTCGATAAGCCGCGCGGTCGCAAGCCGCGCGTCAAAAAGGCGGAATAGCGAACGGGATGGTGCGCCCATAGGGGCGCATTTTTCTTGCCGCCCCTCTGCTCCAATGCGGACAGACTCCTTGCCCCGTACGCCTAAAACTCCCCAGTTGACCGAAAACCCGCCGCCGCTACTCCTCAATTGAGCTATAACGTTAAACAATTGCAGCGTTTTTGCATGGGGGAGTGATGGTATGACGCTACTGTATTTCCTTACCCTGTTTCCGCTGGTACCGGCGCTGGGCATGCTGCTCGCGCGCGGTGACCGCGCCCGCGATGCGGTGGGGCTCATAGGTTCCGGCATCATTATGGCGGTGACAGTTGTAGTCGCCGTCATGTTTTTTGGCGCGGGCCCGCAGAGCTTTGAGGTTGCCTCCGGCACCTCGCATGTGCTCTCGATCATCAGCTCCGCCATCGATGTCATCCTGTGCGCCGTCATCCTATACAACGCGTATAAATATAGGAACGCGCTCACCACGGTGCTCGGCATAGTCCAGCTGGTGGGCTCGCTCGCCTTTGCAGCCATGACGCTGCCCGCGGCCGAAGCCGTCACGGCAACGCCGCTCTACCTGGATTACATGAGCGTGATCATGGTGCTCGCCGTCGGCATTGTCGGCAGCCTTATCTGCGTGTATGCCCTGGGCTACATGAAGGACTTTCAGGCCCATGACGAGCACGAGGCTGCGCTGCGCGGGCAGACTGCGCCCGACCGACGCCCGCAGTTCCTGGCGCTTATGTTCCTGTTCCTCTCGGCCATGTTCGTCATCGTGACGAGCGATAACCTGGAGTGGCTGTTCTGCGGCTGGGAAATCACCACCGTGTGTTCGTTCCTTATGATTGGCTACACGCGTACGCCCGAGGCCATCAAGAACGCCTTTACCCAGATCATCCTCAACATGCTGGGCGGCATCGCGTTTTTGGCCGGACTCATGTACCTGCACGTTAACGGCATGCCGCTGACCATCTCGGGCATGATCGAGCTTTCCGGCACCGGAACCGCGCAGTCCGCGCTGCTGGTGATGCCGGTCATTCTGCTGTCGCTCGCCGCACTCACCAAGGCCGCACAGATGCCGTTCCACACTTGGCTGTTGGGTGCTATGGTTGCACCCACTCCCACGAGCGCCCTGCTGCACTCGTCAACCATGGTCAAAGCCGGCGTGTTTCTGATGGTCAAGCTCAGCCCGCTCTATGCCATCTATCCCGTGACCGGCTTTATGGTCACGAGTGTGGGCGCCATCACGTTTTTGCTCGCTGCCCTCATGGCCATCTCGCAGAGCAACGCCAAACGCGTGCTCGCGTACTCCACCATTTCCAACTTGGGCCTCATCAGCGCCTGCCTGGGTGTCGGCGCGCCCGAGGCCGTATGGGCGGCCATCTTCCTGATCCTGTTCCACACGGTGGCCAAGTCGCTGCTGTTCCTGTGCGTGGGCACGGCCGAGCATCATATCGGCAGCCGCAATATCGAGGACATGGACGGTATGTTCAGCCGTATGCCACACCTGACGCGCTTGATGATGCTGGGCATCATGGGCATGTTTGTGGCGCCGTTTGGCATGCTCGTGTCCAAGTGGGGCGCCCTGGTGGCGTTTGCGCAGACCGGCAACGTGCTCATGATCATGGTGCTTGCCTTTGGCTCGGCCGCGACGTTTTACTTCTGGGGCAAGTGGCTCGCCAAGCTTTCGGGCGTCGACCCCACGGCCCAAAACGTTGAGGTCAATGTCCATAAGACCGAATGGATGGCGCTCAACACCATCGCCGCGCTGCTGATTCTGTGCTGCGTGGCCTTCCCGATTATCTCGAGCGGTTTGGTGTCGCCTTACTTGGCCATGGTGTTTGGCCGCGTGCCGTACGTTATTGGCAAGGACGCCATGTATCTGATGGTGGTTATCGTGGCGTTTATCGCCGTGGTGCTGCTGACGTCATTCCGCGTGAGCAACAAACCGCACGTAAACGTATATCTTTCGGGTGTGGGAACCGACAATTACCGCCATTTCCGCGGCTCGATGGGACATGAGGTGAAGGCCGAAAAGCGCAATTGGTACTCGGAGGACGCCCTTGGCGAGAAGCGTATTGGCCCCGTGGGTAGCGTCGTGTGCTGCAGCATTATCTTGTTTGCGCTGCTGTGTTGCGCGTGGATTGGGCCCGAGCGACTTGCCATGAGTGCACCCTCGGTGCTGCGCGGCAAGTATTTTGAAGGTTCGGGCGTCGTGGGCATCTTTATTGGTACCGTGGCGTTTGCCTTGCTGGCGCCTTTGGTTGGTGGCCTGATCGACGGCATCGACCGCAAACTTTCGGCTCGCATGCAGGGCCGCGTGGGTCCGCGCCTGCTCCAGCCTTTCTACGACGTTGCCAAACTCCTGCGCAAGGCCCCTGCCAGCGTAAACACCATGGACGATACCTACATGGCGTGCGCGCTCATCTTTACCGTCGTGGGCGGCGGCATCTTTGTGTCGGGCTCCAACACGCTGCTGTGCGCTTTTATGGTGACGCTCGCCGCGATCTTTGTGGTGCTGGCGTCCGCCTCGACGCAAAGCCCGTTTGCCCAGGTCGGTGCCGACCGCGAGCTGCTGCAGGTCATGAGTTACGAGCCCGCCGTTCTGCTGATGAGCGTGGGCCTGTACCTTGCCACCGACAGCTTCGATTCCATCGCCGTGACGGGGCGGTCGGCCCCCATCATCGTGTACAGCGCGCCCATTTTTCTCGCGCTGCTCGCGGTGCTCACCATCAAGCTGCGCAAGTCGCCGTTCGATCTTTCGTACTCACATCACGCGCATCAGGAGATTGTCCAGGGCGTCGCCACCGAGATGAGCGGCGGCACGCTGGCCAAGATGACCCTTATGCACTGGTGCGAGACCGTGCTGTTTTTGATGTGGGTGGGCATGTTCTTTGTCTGGGACAACCCGGTGAGCTGGCTGGTCGCCCTGGTCGTGATGGCCGCGACGTACTTTGTCGAGGTGCTGATCGACAACACCTTCGCACGCAGTACCTGGCGCAGCTGCTTTAAGCTCGGATGGGGCGTGGCGCTGGTGTTTGGCCTGCTCAACCTTATGCCCATCCTCGTCGACGTGTTTATTTAGGAGGCGGCATCCATGGATCATAAAATGTCGCGCTCGCCGTGGGTTATTCATTACGACGGCTCGAGCTGCAACGGATGCGATATCGAGGTGCTGGCCTCGCTCACGCCGCTGTTCGATGCGGAGCGCTTTGGCGTGGTCAACACCGGCAACCCCAAGCATGCGGACATCTTTTTGGTGACGGGATCGGTCAATGCCCAGAACCTGCCCGTCGTGCGCCAGATCTACAACCAGATGCTCGAGCCCAAGTGCGTGGTGGCCTGCGGCATCTGCGCGTGTTCGGGCGGCGTATTCCGCGATGCCTATAACGTGATCGGCGGCGTGGACCGCGCAATCCCCGTGGACGTGTACGCGCCCGGGTGTGCCATTCGCCCCGAGACCATGATCGATGCCATCGTGGAGGCGTGCGGCATCCTGGACCAGAAGGAGGCCGTGATGCGCGCCGGCGGCGATCCGCTTACCGTGGGCGGTGCCGCTACCTGGGACGGTGGTGTTGAGCTGGGCGAGGACGGGTTTGTGGCAGCTGCGGGGGCCGGCGACGCGACCGCCGGGAAGTCCGCCACGCCCGCCGCTGCAAAGGAGGCCGAGTAATGCAAAAGGCTATCTATACCACCGTCGGGATCGACGAGCTCCTGTCGCATGTCCAGGCGCTTAAGGGCGTCGGTGCACGCTTTGTGCAAATGCACGCCGAGCGCAGCGTCGACGACGGCTCGTATCGCTTGGTCTATACGTTTATCAACGTTCGTGCTGCTCAGAAGCATATTGCGCAGGACGGCAGCTATGCGATTGAGAGCCTGGTGGTCAAGGGCATCGATCAGTACCAGGAGATTCCGTCCATCAGCTCGTACTATCCGGCGGTATTTCCGTTTGAGAACGAAGCGCACGACCTGTTTGGGCTTGCCATCACCGACATGCAGATCGACTTTAAAGGCTTTTTCTACCAGGTTTCGACTGCCGAGCCCATGAGCGTTATCACGCCCGAGGTGAAGGCTGCGCGCGAGAAGGCCATGAAGGTCCGCGCGGCTGCCGAGGCCAAGGCGCGCAAAGCCGCGGCCGAGAAGGCCGCCGCGGCTGCGGCCGCTGCGGGGGAGGGCGTTGTGGGCGCTGGCGATGCTGCGGGCGCCTCTGCTCAGCCCGCTGCGGCAACCGGCTCCGATGCTCAGCACGATGAGGCTGCTGCGAAGGCCGCGCTCAAGGCCGCCGAGATGGAGGCAAAGCTCGCCGCCATGGATCCCGAGAAAGCGGCCAAGGTCCGCGCGGCGCTTGCCGCCAAGGCCGCCCGCGACAAGCAGAAAGAGGAGGCGTAAGGCCCATGGCACATCGCTCCGTTATTCCGTTTGGCCCGCAGCACCCGGTGCTGCCCGAGCCGCTTCATCTGGACCTGGTGATCGAGGACGACCGCGTCATCGAGGCAATTCCGCAGATCGGCTTTGTGCACCGCGGGCTCGAGAAGCTCACCGAAAAGCGCGATATGCATCAGTTTGGCTACATCGCCGAGCGCATCTGCGGCATTTGCGCCGTGGGCCACAGCTGCGGCTATGCCAGCGCCTGCGAACGCATGCTCGACATCGAGGTGCCCGGCCGCGTGCAGTATATTCGCACCATTCTGCACGAGCTTTCGCGCATCCACTCGCATCTGCTGTGGCTGGGCCTGCTCGCCGACGCCTTTGGTTTTGAGGCGCTGTTCTATCGGTCGTGGACCCTGCGCGAGCAGATTCTCAAGATCTTTGAGCGCACGTGCGGCGGGCGTGTGATTCTGTCGATTAACGAGATCGGCGGCCTTAAGCACGATATCGAGGACTCCGAGCTGGCGGGCATTGTCCAGACGCTCGACGCCATGCGCCCCGACTACGAGGCCCTGGTGCATACGTTTTTGGACGACGACAGCTGCGGCGAGCGTCTGCATGGCGTGGGCGTGATCAGCAAGAAGGACGCGCTGGAGCTTTCGATGGTCGGCCCGTTTGGGCGCGCCTCGGGCGTGGACTATGACGTGCGCATGTTTGGCGACGGCGCCTATGCGGATCTGGCTGCGTTTGAGCCAATTGTCGCTACCGATGGCGACTGCTATGCCCGCTGCCAGGTGCGTTGCGCCGAGGTCACGCAGGCTATGGACATCATCAAGGAGCTTGTGGGCAAGATTCCGCACGACGGTATCGGTGGGCGCACCAAGCTTACGCCAGCCGACGGCGCGCGCGGCGAGGTTGTGATTGAGCAGCCGCGCGGCGAGGCGTATTACTATGTGCGCGGCAACGGCACCAAGAACTTGGACCGTTTTCGCGTGCGCACGCCGACGTCGCAAAATCTGGCGGGTCTGACGCATGCGCTGCAGGGCGTGCTCATTGCCAACGTGCCCATGATTATCCTGACCATCGACCCCTGCATTAGCTGCACGGAAAGGTAGGCACGGCATGAGTTTGCTGACATTTGCCAAGACGGCCTTGGGTTCTATGGTCAAGCAGCCGGTAACGGTGCGCTATCCGCAGGAGAAGCTCGCGGCACCCGAGCGCCTGCGCGGGCATATCGTCAACGATATGGACGTGTGCATCTGCTGCGGCATGTGCGCGCGCCGTTGCCCGGCGGGTGCACTTGCGGTCGATCGCAAGGGCGGAACGTGGTCGATTGACCCGTATGCCTGCGTGGTGTGCGGTGAGTGCATCGAGAGCTGCCCCAAGCACTGCCTGACTATGGACACCGCCCGCACTCCAGTCGCAGCGGACAAGACTCCCACAGTAGAAACCAAACCGGAATAGCGCTGGAATAGAACTGGAATAGGGGCCGGTGGGGCAAAAATGCCCCACCGGCCCCGCGCGTGAACGCGTGTGCGGGCCGCCACGCGACCCGTCCAGCCCGAAAATGACCCGCCTGCCACGAAATGGGCCCATTTACTACTTTTGGGCGCCAATCCCCAACCACGGCAAAAAATGTGAAAACAAAACCGCAGGTAGAACGCCTGCGGTTTTCCGGAAAACGGGGGTATGGTCGGGGGTATCGAGTCAAACGTAGTAGATGGGCAGGTTTCGTGGCGAGCGGTTCCAGCTGATCCCTTGGGAACGGAGGAAAACGGATCATTTTGGTCTCGCGAGGCTTGCGGAGGCGCTCGTGCAGGGCCGCCCGAACAAAACTATGCCGGTTTACTACGATGAACTCGACATTCCCGACCATGACTGCATTTTTCTAAATATCGCAAGCGTTCTACCTGCGGTTTTGGAAGCGCGCAATTTGCCGTGGTCGAAGGTGGGCGATTCATCGTAGTAAACCGACATAGTTTTGAAATGGCATTAAATCGATAGCAG
>CAUGKA010000116.1 GCA_959599615.1 uncultured Collinsella sp.
CTTCAAAACAGTCCGTATCTCACCGCAACTTAGGAGAAGGGCGGGGGCGGTTGGGTGCTGGTGGGTCGGAGCGTGTTAGGCCTGTTTGCGGTGCTTCCATTGTTTGCGGCACCAGCGCATGAGCGCCTTTATGACGGGAATCGTGATGAGGATGATCCATGCAGGATGGGGCTGTCCCAAACAGAGCCACATGTAGAGGAACCAAGCGATGGCGGCTGCCGGGTAGATGGCCTCGATCAGCTTAGACAGGTGGCGCCGATCGATGAAGTCACCAATCGCGTAGTAGACGGGAACCAGAAAGACGAGGAAAAGCCCCATGCCCCATGTGCCGTAGACAATGCCGAGCACCAGATAGGCGAGAGTAACAAGTGCGGGGAAGGGGAATTTGTTCCATGCACGTCCGACCTTGGTGTGGAAATGCTTGCCATGATGGTCGAGCTTGTCGTGTGCTTCCTTCCAGCTGGAAAACGTTTCGCCGTCGATGGTGACGGTGCCGTCGTCATTGGTGCGTACGCTATGTCCATCGTCCTCAAGCGTATCGATATGCACGCCGTCCGGCCCCACATGCACCTCTTCGCCCTTGCGCTCGTTGGTCACATGGATGCCGCTCCAACCAACATGGACTTCCTCGCCTTTATTGGGATCAATGACGTGGATACCGCGCGCGAGGGAAATATCGATAAGTGGCTTATCGCTGCAATCGGCGTGCTCGGCAGAATCCTCAGCCTCGTCAGCCGCATCCGCCGTCTCGGTGTCGGCGCTACCGTCCTCCAGGTCGTCGACATCGTTGGCCGCCTCCCCATATAACAGCTCGTCCAACGACACGTCATACAGCGCGGCGAGCGCAATGAGGTTATCGGTATCGGGTGAGGACTCGCTGCGCTCCCATTTACTGACAGCCTGACGACTCACACCCAGCTGGGCGGCAAGCGCCTCCTGAGAAAGCCCGGCAGCCTTGCGGCGATCGACGAGGCGCTGTGCCATCGCAAGATCCATGGTGGTTCCTTTCGTTTGATGGTCGAATCGAATGAGCCGAGTATGCCGAGAACAACCGGTAGCGACCACCATTTCTAGTTAGAATCTGCCCCAACCCTACCGCAACTACCGGTAGCAACCCCTAACGACCAGCCATTTCAGGACAAATGTCAGTGCAAGTAGCAGCCAAGAGCCCCCACTCAGTAAGTTGCGGTGGAATAGTTTTTGGATTCAGCCATTTGCGGACTAAGCAGGAACTATTTCACCGCAACTCAATTCCAGCCCAGGCACCCGCAGCAAGAAGACGAATAGCCCCGGCGAGTATGTAAACGCAGGGCCCTCCGACCCCGCCCGACGATTTCGATTGGCGACCTTTGACGGAGTCAAGGGAGGAGCCAAATCGAAATACGTCGGGCGGGGTCGGAGGGCCCGATGGGGTGGATTCCAGCCGAGGCTATTCGTCGCCGAAGCTGATGCCCAACGCCTTGGCCTCGCGTACCAGATCGCTCTGGGGATCGACATACTTGAGCTTGCCAGCGACCTCTTCGAGCGGCATGTGGCACATCTTGCCGTCACGCAGGGCAATCATGTAGCCAAACTCGCCGCGTAGGCAGCCGAGCGCTGCCTCGACGCCGCACTGGGTCGCAAAGATGCGGTCCTGGGCATCGGGCTGACCGCCGCGCTGCGTGTGACCGGGGATGGCGACGCGGGTCTCGCGGCCGGTCTTGGCCTCGATCTCCTTGGCGATGTCGTACACGATTGACGGGCTCGTGCGTTCGGCGAGCTTCTTCTTGTACTCCTTCTTGGACAGTGCCGCGTCATCCTTGGAGATGGCGCCCTCGGCGACGGCTACGATCGTAAAGCGGCTGCCGGTTTCCATGCGATGCTCGATGGTCTTGATGACGTTATCCATGTCGTAGGGGATCTCGGGGATAAGGATAACATCCGCACCGCCCGCGACGCCGGCATACAGCGGGATCCAGCCGACCTTGTGGCCCATGATTTCGATAACGAACACGCGGCCGTGGCTCGAGGCGGTGGTGTGGATGTCGTCGATGCACTTGGTGGCGACGTCGATGGCGCTCGTAAAGCCAAACGTCATCTCGGTGCCCCAGGTGTCGTTATCGATGGTCTTGGGCAGGGCGATAACGTTGAGGCCCTCTTCACGCAGGCGGTTGGCGGTTTTGGTGGAGCCGTTGCCGCCCAGCATAAACAGGCAGTCGAGCTGCAGCTTGTGATAGGTGTGGACCATCGCGGGCACCTTCTCGACGCCGTCAGCCTCGGGAGTGTCCAGGCGCTTGAACGGCGTGCGGCTCGTGCCCAGGATGGTGCCGCCGCGGGTGAGGATGCCGCTAAAGTCTGCCGGCGTCATCACGCGAAAACGGCTGTAGATAAGGCCCTGGTAGCCGTCCTCAAAACCATAGATCTCGATAGGTTCTTTGCTATTGGTCATGAGCGTTTTGACGATGCCGCGCATGGTGGCGTTGAGCGCCTGGCAGTCGCCGCCACTAGTAAGAAGACCGATCCTAAGCATGGTGAATCCTTCCGGGCAAGTTATAACATGCGCATAAGTTTACCCCCGCACACTGTTGATGCGGGGGTAAAACGTATTAGCTCAAGCGTATGGAAATGTAAGCAACGTCAGGCGAGCGTAAGGTCGACGGGCCTGGCTCCTTACAGTGCGAAGGCGTCGACGTCGCCCCAGTGGCGGCGCAGCGTGATGGCGGCAGCGGGTTCGGTATTGTCAAAGACGACCGACCATTGCGTATTGCTGGTGATGTCTTCCGGATTGGGCTCTTGCGCTGCGGCGCGCAGGGCTTTCCAGACAATCGTTTCGTCCTGGGCACCGACATGGGCGTCAAGGACATCGGCGATTGCGACGGCGCGCTCTTTACCATGGCCCAGCTCGCCATTCTTTTGGTTGGGCAGTACTTCGTCGCCATAGCAGGCGTAGAAGTTCGTAACCTGGCGTGCAGGAGTCGCTTTGAAAGCGCGGTCCGGATCGTGTGGATCCCACTCTACTACGCGTGCGTCACCGGCGGCGTCGTTGATAAAGAAGTGGTAATCGCGTCCGGCCATGGCGTGCATGTCGTGGGCGGAAAGTAGGTCGACGGCCTCTTGCGTGGTAGCCGCGCGGTCGAGCACCAGACGGATGGCGAGCGAAGTGTTGATGACGGGGCGTTGCGTGTCCTGGTCACAGGGCTTGGAATCCAGGGTGAGTACGGCAATGGACACGCCGCATTCGTTAACACCGTCGAGCTGGGCAAACGGGCCCATGAGTGCGGCGGCGCGTCCGGCGACGGAGTCAAGTGGAGTGTTGGCGCCCAGGTTATTGAGGGCCGCAAACCCGATGGAGGCATAGCCGCCGCGTGGGTGATTGCGCACCAGCAGCGCTGAGGTGTCGTCTTTAAAGTCGTAATTGCGACCGGTGCGCACGCGGCCTTCGGCATCTACGGCGACAAAAGCGCTGCAGGCAAACTGGGGCGCCTGGACATGTGCCGGCGCACCGGGCAGCACCTGCGCCACCACGGCATCGATGTAGGCCTGGTCGTCGCGCACGCCAGCGGCGATGATGCGATCAAGATCGTAGTCGTAGGCGATGTCGATTGCGTACAGGTCATAGCCATCCGCGTAGCCGGTCAAGCGTCTGAGCGACGCGGCGGACTTGATTTGCTTGCGGTAAACGATGCCGGCGGCAGCGGCAAAGCCGACGGCGACTCCCGCGACACCGCAGGCGATGGCAATGTTACGTGGCTTCATGACGGTTCCTCTCGTCCTGTTAGCGCAATTGTCGCAAAAGGGGCGCGGGCATGATGGCTCAACTTGGTGAGCGGTGCGGAATTAAGCACGGAATGAAGAGTGCGGCGCTGGCGTGGCGGGGTATGCTGGAGGGGACCATCAACCCAGCGAAAGGGGAGAGCATGACGGATCAGGAAACGCCCGAGCGCGCGCACGTGACGGCCGACGATATCGAGGCCGCCAACGACCTTATCGACTTTATCGAGGCATGCCCCAGCATGTTTCATACGGCGGCGACCATTATGGCCGAGCTCGACGAGGCGGGCTTTACCTACCTGCCCGAGAACGCGGCATGGGATATCGAGCCGGGCGGGCGTTATTACACGCAGCGCAATACCTCGAGCGTCATCGCTTTTAAGGTGGGCGAGGACCTGGCCGCGACGTGGGGCGAGGACGGCGTTGCCGGTGACTATCATTTTCAGCTCACGGCGTCGCACAGCGATTCGCCGACGTTTAAGGTCAAGGCTGTGCCCGAGCTCGATGGCGCGGGCGAGACACTGCGCCTGAACACCGAGGCCTACGGCGGCATGATCGACTACACCTGGTTCGATCGCCCGCTGGCGCTCGCGGGCCGCGTACTGGTGCGCGAGGGCGACCGTATTGAGAGCCGCCTGCTTGCCACCGAGCGCGAGGTCGCTATCATTCCGAGTCTTGCTATCCATATGAACCGCGGCGTTAACGAGGGCTTTGCTCCCAACCGAGCCGTCGACCTGTGCCCGCTCATCAGCGCCGGCGAACTCAAGCAGGGAGATTTTGATGCCCTGATTGCCGAAGAGCTGGACGTTGAGCCCGAGCAAATTCTGGGCCGCGATTTGTTCCTGGTCAACCGCCAGGATGCGCGCATTTGGGGCTGGGCCGACGAGTTTATCTCGACGCCCAAGCTCGACGACCTGGCCTGCGCCTATACCTCGCTGCAGGCATTTTTGGGTGCTGAGAACGCGCGCGATGTCTCGGTCTTTTGCTGCTTTGATAACGAGGAGGTTGGCTCCGAGACCAAGCAGGGCGCCATGTCGACGTTCTTGGCCGACGCGCTGCGCCGCATCAACGGATCGCTGGGCTTTGACGACGAGTCGTACCATCGCGCACTTGCCGCCTCGATGCTTGTGAGCTGCGACAACGCGCATGCCGTGCACCCCAACCACGCCGAGAAGTGCGATGCCCGCAACCAGGTTGTGCTTAACGGCGGCATCGTCATCAAGGAAGCCGCCAACCAGCACTACTGCACCGATGCCTTTAGCCGCGCGGTGTTCCAGGCCATCTGCGATGATGCCGACGTGCCCACGCAGGCCTTTGCCAACAAGAGCGACATGGCCGGCGGCTCTACGCTTGGCAATCTGTCCAATATGCAGGCGAGCATGCATGCTGTGGACGTGGGCCTGCCGCAGCTTGCCATGCACTCGAGCTACGAGACCGGCGGCGTGCGCGACGTTATGTACGCCATCCGCGCCCTCACGGCTTTCTACGAGCGAAACCTAACCATCAACGGAGCCGAAAGCGCGGAGCTCTAAAACCTACCAAAAAGGGACAGGTTCATTTTGGCAGGTTTTATCTGGGCAAATGCCGCAATACCACCAGCTGGACGGAATTGTTAAGACACCGCGGGTTGGGCAAACGTCAGCGAGCGACGTCCAGAGCGAACAAGTTGGCATGAAAAAGGCGAGGTATTGACCTTCTGGTCATGCCTCGCCTTTTGAATGACAAATTGTCGCTCTGGGCGGCGCGCAGCGTCGAGGGGTTCCGGCGCTTGGTAAAACGCCGGAACAACCTAATGCTCAATCCAGCAACGCAGGGTCTCGCCGGCTTGCAGGTGACGCAGATTCTCTGCGGCAATGTCGACCACATTGTTGAGCGTGGCGGCCAGATGGAACCAGCCCGAGATATGCGGCGTAATGAGCATGTTAGGCGCATCCCACAGTGGGCTTGTCTCAGGCAGCGGCTCGGGGTCGGTGACGTCGACCGCGGCGCCGGCGAGATGACCCGACTCCAGGGCGGCAACCAAGTCGTGGGGGGCCACAAAGGAGCCCCCGCCGCCCTTGGGAAAGAAGGCGCCCCGGTTAATCGCAGCGAAGAAATCGGCGGGAGCCAAGCCGCGGGTCTCGGGCGTGCTGGGCATAAAGGATGCGACGATGTCAGCCTCGGCCAGACGCTCGGGCAGGGCGTCCATGCTGTCCATGTCCTCAAACACAATGGGGTAGACGAGCGGATGGCGCTTGATGCCGCGGACGTGCGCACCCATGTTGCGGCAGAGCGTGGCGAAGTGGCCACCGATATCGCCCGCGCCCAGCACCAGCACATTGGCGTTTTTGAGCGAGGTGACCGGCCCCAAATCCTCCCAGCGATGCTCGCGCTGCAGGTCCTGGTAGCCGGGCAGGCGCTTCATCATAGACAGCACCATGGCAAACATGTGCTCGCTCACGGCCTGGCCGTAGGCGCCGATTGAGCAAGACAGCTTGGCTTCAGCCGGCACGGTGCCGGCGGCGAGATAGTCGTCATAGCCGGCGGTCTGCAGTTGCAGCAGCTGGAGGCGCTCGCATGCGGTCAGCAGGGAAGGGTCTATGTTGCCCAGGATCACGTCGGCATTGGCGACCTGTTCACGCGTGATGGTGTCGGAGCTCGTGTAGATAAAGTCCTCGCCCGGAGCGCTCGACTCAAGAATTGCGCGATGGCGGTCGTTGACGGGCAGCAAAACCAGGATGTTCACAAGCAGTCCTTTCCGCTCGACCTGCCAAAAAGGGACAGGTTTATTTTGGCAGGTTGTATCAGGCAAAACGTTATAAAAACGCCGGGCTACGCGATGGTTAACATATACAACGCGTAGCCCCGCGCCTCCACAGCAACCACCTCAGCACCGCGTAACCATCCTCGGTCACCCCGAGCTGTACCACGCACAGGG
>CAUGKA010000117.1 GCA_959599615.1 uncultured Collinsella sp.
GTTTTTGGCCGATAGATGTTACAGAACGAGATTTTTCGGCAGCCGGCCCCCGTTTGTCTAAATCTGTAACACGAGGGACGGATTTTGCCGAGTAGCTGTTACAGATTGAGATTTTGTTGTTGCTCTCCTTTATGAGTGAATCTTGACTCTTTTTATTATGTGAGGCGGACGGGCTATCGATAATCACGGGCCGGATGGATTGACTTGTCGATTGATAGACTCCAATTGGAAGGAGCTGCGACGACCCTTAACGATCCTTAACTAGAAACAGTGACGTCTTAAAAACAATAAAGGGACCGCTATGTAGGGGCCGTCTATACGATGCCTTTGACTTACACTTCTTTATGGAGCCATGTAAGGAGGCGGCAATGCAGCAACCCATCGCGACAAACGATGTGATTCTATTTTCCACTCTCAGGGAGAATCAGTACTTCGATCGAAAGAGCGCCCGCAAGGATGACAAGGAGATTGCGAAGCATTATTAGTGCATTCGCCAACTCGGCGGGAGGCAAGCTCGTTATCGGTATCGAGGATAATGGTGAGGTAACGGGCTTCAAGCGTAACGGCGCGCGCAACATTGAGAAATTCGAGCGCGCTGCGCTCACGACTTGCACGCCAACCCCTATTGTCCGCAAAGACCGAATCCCCGTGGTCAATTCTTCGGGCGAGGAGGACTTCGTTCTCGTTTTGGACATCAATGCCTCGACCAACCACTCTGTTGCTCGCGTGAGCGACGGCGAGGTTTTCTTACGGCAGGACGACAAGAGCGTGAGGCTCAGCCGCGAACAGGTATTTGCCCTCGAGTACGATAAGGGGCAGAGAATCTTCGAGGACGAGCTTGTTGAGGATTCCTCCCTAGATGACGTGGACCATGAAGTGCTTGATCGCTACAAAGGGATTCTTGGAACCGAAGTTTCCGACGAGCAGGTCCTTAGAAGTCGTCGTTTTATGCGTGACGGAAAGCTGACCGTTGCTGGAGCCCTGCTATTCGCGCTGGATCCGTCCGCGATGATGCCACAGGCGCGAGTCCGTGTCCTGCGCTACGACGGCGTCAAAATGGAGACGGGCGAGCGTCTCAACATCACGAAAGAACGAAGCTTCTGTGGGCCGCTGCCTAAGGTGATCCAAGACGCCTACGAACTCATCTCGAGCATGCTCCGCGAATTTCAGTTCCTGGGGCCCGACGGGAAATTCCAGACCGTGCCTGAGTATCCTGAGTTCGCCTGGTTCGAGGGCTTGGTCAACGCGGTGACACATCGCGACTACTCGTTCCGCGGCGACTACATCCGGGTCTCGATGTTCGACGACCGTTTGGAAATCATCAGTCCAGGCGCGCTTCCCAATATCGTGACGCTCGACAACATGAGGACCACTCGTTACTCGCGCAACCCACGCATCGCGCGCACGCTGGTTGAATTCGGTTGGGTTCGGGAGCTAAACGAGGGCGTCAAGCGCATTTATACCGAGATGCAAAACTCTCTGCTCAATGATCCGGTCTACACGGAACCTGATGGGGCAAGGGTTCAGCTAACGCTTGAGAACAATATCGTTGCCAGAACCGTAAGGAGAAGCGAGGCTCTAGAGGACAAGGTATCACCGGAGGTGATCGCCTCATTGGGGGAGTATGAGCTCGCCGCCGTCAGGTTGGCCTTTGCGAACGGAAGGGTGACAGCAAGGGAGCTTGCAGCGCACATCGGGAGAAATCGCCGCACAGCAAGCCGGGTGCTTGGTAAGTTAATTGAGGAAGACGGGCTGCTCGAATGGCACGGCTCATCCCATAACGACCCAAAACAGTTCTACACGATAAGGTAAGGTGGTCGATCTATTTCGCACCTCTGTCGCAGTAATGTCGCACCTCTGTCGCAGCGGCCTCGATGACGCGTGGATATAGTCCCTCGGCAAATCTCAAACAAAATCTCAATCTGTAACGGGTAGGGGTCAAAAGCGGGCCTAGATGTTACGGATTGAGATTGTTGAGGATGGGCTGAGGGGAATGTCTTGATCTGTAACAGGTGGGGCCGTTTTTGGCCGATAGATGTTACAGAACGAGATTTTTCGGCAGCCGGCCCCCGTTTATCTAATTCTGTAACACGAGGGATGGATTTTGCCGAGTAGCTGTTACAGATTTAGATGTTCTAGCGGGCCGGGTTGGTTTGTCTCGATCTGTAACAGGTGGAGGCCAAAAGTGGGCCTAACTGTTACGGATTGAGACAAACCGACGGGCCGCCCCGCCCCATCCACCTGCCGCTACCTGCTGTCTGCCGATTTCCGTTGCGCCACTGTGCTCCCATGCCATATCCTCTAAACAACTACGCGGCAACATCGCCGCCGCGCCTACAAGAGAGGAATGTCCATGACCGCACCCGCATCCAAACTGCTCCAGCCCATTACGGTTGGCCCCCTTGAGCTTAAAAACCGCATTATGTTCCCGCCGCTGACCACCGGCTACGAGGAGCGCGACGGTTCCATTGGCGAGCGCAGCCTGGCTTTTTACGAGCGCCTGGCCCGTGGCGGCGTGAGCTACATCGTCATCGGCGACGTCGCTCCTGTTATGACCGCAAGCCCCACGCCCAAGTTAGCGACCGACGCCCAGATCCCCACGTTTAAGGCGCTGGCCGACGCCGTCCACAAGCACGGTGCCAAGGTCGCGCTGCAGCTGTTCCACCCCGAGTACGACGTGCCCGGTGTCGGCCGCATGGTCATGGGTTCCATGGCCGCCGCCAAGGCCGCGCAGGAGGCCAAGGCCGCCGGCGACGAGGAGACCTTTGCCGCCAAGATGGCCGAGTCCAACGAGATTCGCAAGCAGGCCTATGCCAAGCTGCACCACGACATGCAGCATTTTGTGAACGAGGCCACCGTGGAGCAGCTCACCCAGATCAAGGAGGCTATCGCCGCCTCGGCCGCCCGCGCGCAGCAGGCTGGCATCGACGCTATCGAGGTCCACGGCGACCGCCTGGTGGGTTCGCTGTGCTCGGCCATCCTCAACCAGCGCACCGACGAGTACGGCGGCTCGTTCGAGAACCGCGTCCGCTATGCGCTCGAGGTCGTCGCCGCCATTAAGGAGGCCGCGCCGCAGCTGATGGTGGAGTACAAGCTCCCCGTGATCATGGAGAACCCCGACGGCACGCCGCGCGGCAAGGGCGGCCTGCAGCCCGATGAGGCCTGCGAGTTTGCCAAGCTGCTCGAGGGCGCGGGCATCGACATGATCCAGGTCGCACAGGCCAACCACACCGGCAACATGGGCGACACCATTCCGCCCATGGGCGCCATGCCCTACAACTGGACGCTGCCCGTGGCCGAGCGCGTCAAGGCCCTGGTCTCCGTGCCGGTGGCCACTGTCGGCCGTGTTGTTTCGGTCGAGGCCGGCGAGAAGATTCTGGAAGACGGTTCGGCCGATATCATCGCGTACGGCCGCTCGCTCATGTGCGACCCCGACATTGCGCTGAAGGCCGCCACGGGTGAGCCCATTCGCGAGTGCCTCAATTGCAACAAGGGCTGCGTCGACGCGATTCAAAACCGCAAGTACATCTCGTGCGTGCTCAATGCCGAGAACGGCGACGAGGCGACCATCGCCATCAAGCCGGGCGAGGGCGACAAGAAGGTCGCCGTGGTGGGCGGCGGTATTGCCGGCCTGGAGGCCGCACGCGTGGCGGCCAAGCGCGGCTACGACGTGACCGTCTACGAGGCGAGCGATCACTTGGGCGGCCAGATTGTGCTGGCAGCCGCGCCTCCGCGCAAGGATGAGATTATGCGCTCGGTCGAGTACTACGAGAAGATTCTGCCCGGCCTGGGCGTGAAGGTTGAGCTCAACCATGCCGCTACGGCCGAGGATCTCAACGCCGCCGACGCCGCGATTGTGGCTGTGGGCGCGCACGACGTGGTCATCCCCGTTCCGGGTGCAGATTCGGAGAAGGTCGTCTCGAGCTGGGACGTGCTGGCCGGCAAGGTGGAGCTCAGCGGGCGCGTCGCCGTCATTGGCGGTGGCCTGGTGGGCACCGAGACTGCCGAGTACCTGCTGCAGCACGGCTGCGAGGTGGCGATCGTCGAGATGCTCGACAAGATTGCCGCGGGCGAGTCCGAGACCATTCTGCCGCTGATCATGAGCGACTTCGCCGCCCACAACGTGGAACAGCACGTTAAGACCCGCCTGACCGCCATTACCGACGAGGGCGTGGAGGCCGTGCACACCACCGAGGACGGCCCCGAGGAGCCGGTGAAGATCGCCTGCGATTACGTGGTGATGGCCGTGGGATCCAAGGCCAACGCGTTTGACCTGGATGGCGTGACGGTGCCCGTGACCTGCGTGGGCGACTGCTCGGGCGAGCGCACCGCCGACATTGCGAGCGCCATTCGCACGGCGTATCACGCGGCCAACGAGCTGTAGCCGAGAAAGCCATCGCGTATTGAGTGGGCGGGGAGTGCCGTATCGGTGCTCCCCGCCTTTTTGCCAATAAGGGTGCCCCTGACCAGCGGGTTCAGAAAATCCGAATCTTGAGCACCAGAAAATCCGAATCCTCAGAACATGAAAATCCGAATTATATGAACACGAAAATCCGAATCGCAACCACCCGAAAATCCGAATTTGCTACAGTGGAATAGAAGAATCAGAAAGCAGGAACTGGAAATCTGCGGGGGCGGCTCATGGCAGGCGAGAGGCTACATCGGGACGGATACATCCCACGTATCGTGGATGCGCAAATCGAGCGCTTCCTTCGTGTCTTTGGCGCGGTCGAGATTGCGGGTACCAAGTGGTGCGGCAAGACGTGGGCCGCGCTTGAGCACGGGGCGTCCGTCTCGTATGTCGACGAGAATCTCGACCTCGCGCGTGCCGACCCGGCGATGATGTTGCTGGGAGACCGTCCGCATATTATCGATGAGTGGCAGCGCGTTCCCCAGATTTGGGACTACGTTAGACACGAGGTTGACCGCACCCGGGGCACGCGCGGCGCCTATATCCTCACGGGTTCCGCCACGCCTGCGTTTGGCTCAAAGGCGGAGGCGCCCGCGCATAGTGGAGCCGGCCGCATCGGCCGCGTCCGCATGCATCCCATGACGCTTGCCGAGACAGGTGAGTCCAACGGCAAGGTAAGTCTGGCGGGCTTGTTTGAGCATCGTTTTGAGCCCTGCCGGTGCAATGGCGATACACCGGGGCTTGTCGAAGCCGCTTGCCGCGGCGGCTGGCCTGAGGCGATCGATATGGTTTCGGCTGACGCCCAGCTCATCGCCCGCGAATATCTCAACACTACGTTTTCGAGCAGCTTCTCGGCGGTTGGTCTCGACCCCGATATTGCTCGTCGAGTCTCCGCATCGATCGCGCGCAATCTGGGACAGGCGACCACGTATAAAACGATTCTTATGGATATGTTCGGTGCCGAGGAGGAACCCGCAGCGTTTGCCGACGAGACCAAGGTGCGTAGGTACCTGGATGCCCTCAAAGGCATGTTCATTCTCGAGGAGGTCCCCGGTTGGGTTCCCGCCGCGCGCGACAAACGACGCTTTGCCGTCAAACCCAAGCGCTATCTGGCAGATCCAAGCCTTGCTTGCGCCTTGCTAGGTATGTCCTTGCAGGCGCTGCTTGCCGACTGGCAGACATTTGGTCTGGTGTTTGAGAATTTGGTCATACGCGACCTTTCGGTCTACGCACGTTCGCTCGACCTGCTGGATAGCACGCCCGTGCGCTATTATCGCGACGATTCGGGCCTTGAGTGCGATGCTATCGTGCAGCTAGCTGATGGACGGTGGGCCGCCTTTGAGATTAAGGTGAGTGAAGATAAGGCGAGCGCCGGCGTCGAGAGTCTCAAGCGCGTTCGCAAAAAGGTCTGTGGAAATCCTCGTTCACGCACACGCGAACCGGAGTTTATGGCCGTGATTGTGGGGGTGGGTGAGTACGCTCGCGAGGTCGAGGACGGTATCTACGTGATACCCGTGCGTGCGTTGGGGTGTTAAGGGGCGGCACGCCGTGCGTCCGCTGCCCGGTGCTACGGATTAGTGCAAGGGGGTCAGGCTTGTTTGCACCAAGGGTTTGACATATGGGGGGGAGGCCGCTGGCGCTAACGAGGGCGTGTTAAGGGTGCTCGACTGGCTTAAACGCACCCTTAACCTCATCTTCACCTCAAATGAGGCTAAGATGAGGTTAAGATGAGGCAAGCAAACAACTGGGCAAATGCTGAAAATAGGGCGCTGTTAGCCTCAAAATGAGGTTAAGATGAGGCAAAGCTCGAAGGGGTGTGCGAACCGTTCCGCGCGCCGTTGCGCGAATGGGCGGGTCGATTTCGATCTCAACGCAATGCATGAGCCTTTCCCCTGCACCATGTTGGTGCAAACTAGCCTGCCCCCCCCGCACCAAATCAACCGCGTGCTGGCATTTTTTGCGGAGCATCCTGAGGCAACGCTGCTCGAGCTCTGTAACGCGATTGGCATTACAAAGAGTATGGCCGACAGGGACGTTAGGGCTCTCAAGCAGGATGGCCGTTTAAAGCGAGAGGGCTCAAGCTTTGCGGGGCATTGGAGAGTTCTCGACTAGCCTGAGCGCACCCTTAACCTCATCTTCACCTCAAATGAGGCTC
>CAUGKA010000118.1 GCA_959599615.1 uncultured Collinsella sp.
GTTGTATCAGGCAAAACGTTATAAAAACGCCGGGCTACGCGATGGTTAACATATCCATCGCGTAGCCCGGCGCATCCACAGCTACCAGCTCAGCAGCTCGTAACCATCCTCGGTCACCACGAGCTGTACCTCGCACTGGGCCGAATCGCTGCCGTCCTTGGTGCGCACGCACCAGCCGTCACCCTTGCTGATCTTGATGTCGGGCGCTCCGGCGTTGACCATGGGCTCGATGGTAAAGACCATGCCCGGAGCCATGATGGTGTCCACATCGGGCGCCTCGGTGGTAAAGCCCACAAACGGGTCCTCGTGGAACTCCTTACCGATACCGTGTCCGCCGTACTCGCGCACCACGCTAAAGCCGGCGTCCTCGACCGTCTTTTGCACGGCCTCGGCCATCACGGACAGCGGTAGCCATGGCTTGACGGCCGCCAGACCCGCCTCCACGCTGGCGCGGGTGACGTCGACCAGGCGCTGGCGCTCGGCCGAGACCTCGCCGATGCAGAACATACGGCTCGAATCACTAAAGTAACCGTCCAGGATCGTGGAGCAGTCCACGTTGATGATGTCGCCCTCGTGCAGCACATCCGCATCGCAGGGGATACCGTGGCAGACGACGTCGTTGATCGAGGTGCACACGCTCTTGGGATAGCCCTCGTAGTTAAGATCGGCCGGCGTGCCGCCGTGCTCGACGGTGTAGTCGTAGATCATCTGGTCGATCTGGTTGGTGGTCATGCCCGCGGCGATGTGTTCGCCTACGTAATCGAGCACACCCACGTTGATGGCGGCCGAGCGCTTGATGCCCTCGATATCGGCGGGCGTCTTGTAGAGCGTGCGGGGCAGAACCTCCCAGCCCTCTTCCCACAAGCGCTCGAGGCGCTCATCAAAGGCGCTATGGCATTTCTTATATTTTTTGCCGCTGCCGCACCAGCAGACGTCGTTGCGGCCGGGCACGGGTCCATTGTCAAACATGGCTAACTTCCTTTCATTCGCAGCTAGTATAGCCCACTCACAGGGCAGCTGCGCGCTAGTAGCTCACCTGGCAGGGAATGCCGAGGGCGCGCACGCGCGCGGCGATGGCGTCGAGGGCCTCGGGCGCTGCTTTGGCAAGGCCGGCGACCGGCGTCTCGCGAGCCACCGTGTAGATGGTCGCTTCTTGTGGGCGAATGCGCTCAAGTGCCGCGAGCCAGGGGGCAACGTACTCCTCGCCGGTGTTGTCGATGGGCTTGCCCAGATACTCACCGGTCAAAAAGATCGTCTGGATAATAACGTGACCGTCAAAGCTTGCGAACGTCTCAATCTGGTGCTCGACGTCGTAGGGGCCAACAGGCTGGTCGAGCAGCTGGATAAATGCCGGATCGACCGTATCGAGCTTGAGGATGTTGTCGTCGACCATCATGAGCGCATCGTGCACCTCGGGGCGGTCGGCGCGCGTACCGTTGGAGAGCACGGCGATTTTGGAGTTTGGGGCCAGCTGATCGCGCAGCGCGACGGCGCCGGCAATCGCCTGGGGAAACTCCGGTGCGGCGGTGGGCTCGCCGTTTCCTGCGAAGGTGATCACATCGGGGAGCTCGCCCTCGGCTGCCATCTCGCGCAGCTTTGCCTCGAGCGCGTCGAGTACCACGGCAGCTGTGTTGTACGGCTCATGGCAGGGGCGCTCGGCGTTGAGGCCGTTTTCGCAGTAAATGCAGTCGAACGTGCAGATTTTGCCGCTGGCCGGCATCATGTTGACGCCGAGCGAGAGACCAAGGCGACGGCTGCGAACGGGCCCAAAGATGGGGCTGGCATTCAAAAACGTAGACATAGGCATATGCTCCTCAAGACAATTGTGCCTAAGCATAGCATCGGCTCCAAAGCAAGGTGCGGGCTCTTGCTTTACAAGTTTCGTTTTTTCACGTCGCCCATTATGCCGCGCCATGAAAAGCCTCGGGTCGGGTAAAGTTAATCTGTTAACAAGGTGTAAGGCAATGTGGGTCCATCCAACCGCGCTGACGTGCAACTGGATGAGCATTGATGATGGGGGCACAACATGAATTATACGGTCGAGAATGCGGGCACCACGATTGCCTGTCGCGAATATGCCGGCCCAGATGTGTCGCCTGATGCTCCTGCCTTGGTGTGCGTGCACGGCGCTTGTGTCGACGGCACATTTTTCGACGATATCGCTTGTGAGCTCAGCCGCAACTACCGCGTAATTGCCTACGACCGCCGCGGCTGCGGTGGCAGCAGCGATGCGGCAGACGGCAGCTATGATCTTGCCGCTCAGGCCGCCGACCTGCAAGCCGTGATCGAACACGTTGGCGCTCCGACAAATGTGCTTGCGCATAGCGCCGGTACGTTGGTGGCGCTGGAGCTTCTTCGCGCCGAACCCCATCTCGTCGCCCGTGCGATTCTGCATGAGCCGGCTGTGTCGGCCGAAGGCGTCGGCATGGGCGCAGCTCCGGTTTTGCTCGATATGATTGCGGCTGGAAAGGTTTCAAGGGCGCTCCGGCTTTTCTTGGGAGCCCTCGGCGACTTGGACCCCGAAGCTCCCGGGACGACCGGAGCGGAAGCCAAACATGCCCTGCGCAATGGTCGTTGCTTTATGGCTAATGAATACGGAACAAATATGACATATGCTCCCGACTGGGAGCGCGTCCGCGCGTCAAAGGCGGTGTCGGCCGTGTTTTTAGGCGAGCTTTCGGTCGATACACCCCGCGAGGCTGGCACGCGAGCGGCTGCCGAATATCTCGATTGCCCCCTTGTGACGATCCCGGGCGCGCATAACGGTCTGCGCGATCGCCCCGTTACGGCGGCAAACGCCGTTCGCGATGTCTTGGAGCGTTAGCACGCTCGATGACCTGCGGGGAGAGGGGCTGTTAGCGTTTCGTCATTGTTAACGAATGCGCCCATAACCGCGCGCCCGCGGCTCCATTACCGCCGTTTGCCAGGTCATAAAAATGTAACGATAATCGCGCGTTTGCCTTCAGCTGTTAGATGCTACCCTTGTACCAATTGATATGCACCGTTGCCGTGCGTAACGATAGGAAGGGCCCCATATGCTCAATAATCACGAGGTCAATCTAACCGACGAGGAGGCTGCCGCCGAGGTCGCCCGCGTCGCGAAGACCTACCCCGTGGTGCGTTTGTTGTCGGCCGATCAGATTAAGAGCGAGCCTAACTGCTTGCTCGCCGGCGATCGCTGCCCTTGTCTGCGTCAGTCGAGTCTTGAGGCCTTGGCAGGTTCCGATGATGTATCGGAGCAGCTGCTCAATGATGGTACCGAGTACCGCGCTCGCCTGCGCCCTCTGAAGGTCGAGGGCGAGCCTCACGTCCTGCTGATGGTGCGTCCGATCGATGAGCAAGAGGCTGCAGAAGAGGACCTCGTCTACACCGACGTGCTGACGAGTGTGCGCAATCGCCGATATTACGAGGAAAAGCTCCGTAGCGCCCGCATGAATGCCGGCGTTGCGATGATCGACGTTGATGATTTTAGGGCCTTCAACGATACGTGTGGCCGTCATGCCGGCGACCTTGCGCTCGGTGCTGTGGCGACAGCCATACGCAGCGGAATTCGTTCGACTGACGAGCTTGTGCGCTATGGCTGCGACAAGTTTGTGGTTGTCATGCCCAATATTCCCTCCGATGACTTCACCCGTCGCCTGCATCAGGTGTCCGATGCCGTTCATTCCACGATTATTCCGGGCCATGAGTACGTGAGCTTGACGGCATGTGTTGGTGGCGTTCGCATTCATGGCGAGACGGTCGATGAGGGCGTTGGCCGCGCTGCTCAGTTACTGAGCCGCGCTAAGGCAAAAGCCGGTACGGTCGTGACCGATGCCGATTCCATCGAGGCCTTCCAAAGCGAAAAGCCTTTGGTGCTTATCGCCGATGACTCCGAGATGAACCGAGCCATTCTCAGCGAGATGCTCAAGGACGAGCATTGCATCCTCGAGGCCGATAACGGTCGTGCGGCGCTCGACATGGTCGACCGCTATGGCGATGAGTTGTCGCTCGTGCTGCTGGACATTGTGATGCCGGGCATAAGCGGCTTTGAGGTGCTGGCCGATCTGTCGCGCCGATCGGGTATCGATAATCTGCCTGTCATCATGATTTCGAGCGAAGATTCCGATGATGCGGTTCTGCGCGCGTACGAGCTGGGCGCCTCAGACTATATCAACCGCCCGTTTGACTCCCGTGTCGTGCGCCGCCGCGTAAGCAACACCATCCGCCTGTACGCCAAACAGCGCCGCCTGACGAACCTGCTGTCCCAACAGTACAACGAGCGCGTCAAGAACAGTCGCATGCTCATCGACATCATGGCCGGCGTCATGGAGCTTCGCAACGGCGAGAGCGGTAGGCACGTTACGAACATCGAAAAGCTGACCGAGCTGCTGCTTGGCTATCTGGTCCAGCGTAGCGGCACGATCTCCCTCGACAATGAGGAACGCTCCACGATCGCCCTGGCTTCGGCGCTGCACGATATCGGCAAGATGTCGATTGACGATGCGATCCTCAACAAGCCCGGGCGCCTCACGCCCGAGGAATTCGAGATTATGAAGACGCATACCACGATTGGCGCCAACATGCTGCTCGAGCTGGGCAGCCATCACGCCGGCAATGCGCTTATGGAATATGCGTACCAGATTGCGCGTTGGCATCACGAGCGCTGGGACGGCAAGGGTTATCCCGATGGCCTTAAGGGCGACGAAATTCCCATCGCCGCGCAGGTGGTTTCGGTGGCTGACGTGTACGATGCACTGACGAGCGTGCGCGTGTACAAGGACGCTATCCCGCACGAGGAGGCGATCCAGATGATCCTGGACGGTAAGTGCGGCACCTTTAACCCGCTGCTGCTCGATTGCCTGCTCGAGGTGCAAGACCAAATTGCCGAGACGTTGGCACGCCCCGCTGACGTCGTCGCGTTTCCCACGATTTAGTTTGACCAAAGGAGTTTTTAATCCATGATTTCCATGCGTGAGGCGTATGAGAAGATCGGCGCTAATTATGACGACGCGTGCGCTCGGCTGATGGGCGGGGAAATGCTTGCCCGCTTTGCCCTCAAGTTTTTGGATGACGAGAGCATGGACAAGCTGGAGGCCGCCATGGCGGCAGGAGACGCCGAAGGTGCGTTTATGGCAGCGCACACGCTCAAGGGCGTGAGCCAGAACCTGGGATTCGATAATCTGTACGAGCCGGCGGTCGTGGTGACCGAAGCGCTGCGCGGCGCCGATGCCGTTGACGGCGCTCGCGAGGGAATGCATGCGTTGCAGCAGCAATATGCGGCTACGATGTCGGCCCTGCGCGAGGCGGCCGAGTAAGAGGCTGTGAGCCTTGATGACTATGAGCGTGGATAATCTCCCGTTTTAGGCCCGGTGGCGGCCTCAAAGTGGGAGATTATCCACGCTCGCTCGATATGTGTCCAAAAATCCACGCTCATCTCTTCTGATTAGTGAATGGCCTATGCGCACTGGCGGGGCTTTCCGCATGCAATCTATATCGTTGTTCGATAAACTGTTCGAATAACGATAGAGTCGATGAGGGTGAGTGTATGTCCAACAGCGTTCAGCGTATGGCCAAGGCGGGCGAAAATATCAGGAAGCTTGGTTTTTGCATGGCAGCCGTTTTTGCAGGGATGCTCGTTGCTTTTGCCGCGTTGGTTGTTTACGTGATCTGGTATGCGGTTGCAAACGTTGCTTCTGTCGATTCTTTCGGTGTCGTGACGCTTCTCAATGGCGGGTGCATCGTTATCCCAAGCGGACTGTGCCTGGCACTCGTCGTGGGTATTTCGCTTGTCGTTTTGTGCGGGATCAGCCGTAACATCTCGCGAGGCGTCTCGCCCTTTACCAAGACGCATGTGTGGCTTATCCGTGTTCTCGCGCTTGCCTTTGCTGTTAACGCCGCGGTTTCGCTTGTTGGTGCCTATGGATCGGTCAATCTCACCATTGGCGGACTGGAGCTTTACATCGTGCCTCATTCCTTCGTTATTGAGATTTGCCAAGGCGCTACCTTTGATGCGGGGTCGTTTATCGGCGCAGTTGTCTGTCTGTTTATCTCGGCGATCTGGAGTTATGCCTCGCTGCTCCAAGAGCAGTCTGACGAGCTTGTGTAGGAGGAAACATGAGCTATCTCATCATCGAGCTTGAGACGCAGCTGCTTAAGACCGGAAAGACCAGTGCTGATCTGATTCGAGCGACGGGGCATACTCCGGCTAATATTTCAAAGCTTAGAAACGGAAAGATAAAAGCTATTCGCCTAAAGACGCTCCTCGATATCTGTGATGAGCTTGATTGTCAACCGGGAGATATTATTCAGCGCGTGAGTGAGAAAGAGCTTGAGGAGCTTATTGTTGAGCGTGCAAAAAACGTTGTGAGGCAGATGCGGGACGGCGGAGGCAATGAGGCGTCGCTTCCGACATCAGTCTTTGCTGTCGATTTGAGCGACGAGTAGCTTAAGGCGAACAACTAAAACGAAATATCAGCGTGAAGGGACCCGTGTCTAACACGGGTTCTTTCTTTAAAGGCTTTAGCCTGTGCGGGGCGCGCAGCGCGCCGCATCAGAAACCACCCG
>CAUGKA010000119.1 GCA_959599615.1 uncultured Collinsella sp.
ATGGCGCCGTCCATCTGAGCAGCACCGGAGATCATGTTCTTGACGTAGTCAGCGTGGCCCGGGCAGTCAACGTGAGCGTAGTGACGGGCAGCAGTCTCGTACTCGACGTGGGAGACGGAGATCGTAATGCCGCGCTCGCGCTCCTCGGGAGCCTTGTCGATGTTCTCGAACGCAGTGAAGTCAGCCTTGCAGCCCTCGGTCTCGGAGAGAACCTTGGTGATGGCAGCGGTCAGCGTGGTCTTGCCGTGGTCGACGTGACCAATGGTGCCGATGTTAACATGCGGCTTAGTGCGCTCAAACTTCTCTTTGGCCATAAAGCCCTCCTCTAAACAGGTCGTCCCCGGACGGGACTTTGCCTTTATACCATAGTGGCCTCTCAACATACTATTGAGAAGCCACCGTGTTACCTATGGTAGCGGTGACTGGATTCGAACCAGTGACGCCACGGGTATGAACCGTGTGCTCTAACCAACTGAGCTACACCGCCGGATGGAGCCTGCAACCAGACTTGAACTGGTGACCTCTTCGTTACCAACGAAGTGCTCTACCGACTGAGCTATACAGGCACTTGACGGGTGGGAGCTATAGGATTCGAACCTATGTAGGCAGAGCCAACGGGTTTACAGCCCGTCCCCATTAACCACTCGGGCAAACTCCCAATCGTTCAAGTATCCGCAGGTCCTTTGGTCTTTTGGACCGCCGCCCCCGCGAACGAAGAAGATAATACGATGCCACCTTGGGGGCTGTCAACGAAAACCTCTAGATACACGGTGCCGGGCGTATCTATATGCCTTTGACCTGCGGTTTTGTTGAGTTTGGATGTGAAGGACGGTGGTTCTGGATACAGAGGTGACGTTTCCCAAGGTAACACTTTGGTGTAGTGGAGTACACCTTCAGGATCGAACTTCGATATCGGCTTATTTGCACTTATATATAGGTCGAGATCGGGGCTTCCCAGACAGAAGATTGCTCTTCCCAGGCAAAATCGAGCGTGGATTTTCTTCCGTTTGAAATCGAGCGTGGATAATCCCCCACTTTGCCGTGCCATCGAATCCAAAGTGGCAGATTATCCACGCTCATTCACTAGGCGGAAGATTTTCCACGCTCGTGTGTCCGATAATCCACGCTCGATGACAATGACCAACCTCGCCCCGGCCTATGTCTCGACCTGTAACAGTAAGAGGGTTATTCCTCCCCTATCTGTTACAGATCGAGATGTTTCGCAGAGACCCCCGCTTACGTTTCATTCTGTAACAGTAAGAACGGTTTTCAGCCTCTTCGTGTTACGGATCGAGATATTATCGGCCTTCCCTTGGCAATGTTTCGATCTGTAACTATAAGGAGGGTTTTCCGCCCCTTCGTGTTACAGATCGAGACAAACCTGAAGCTTGGTTGGCGCCACACCCGCTGACTTATAGACATAAATAGAAACGGGCCCTGTCCCACAAGGGAACAGAGCCCGAAACTCTCATGGAGCCAGTGACAGGAATCGAACCTGCAACCCACTGATTACAAATCAGTTGCGCTACCGTTGCGCCACACTGGCACACTTGGCGCTTTCGCGCGAAGCCAGTTAAGAATAAAGGAATTACGGACGGGGCGCAACAGGCCCTTCGACCGACCACATCTCAAAACCATTCGTCAAAACGAATAGTTTTAATTACAATTGCTATATATAAAACTATTCGTTCTAACGAAGGGTTTCGCGATGCTTACTACCAAGGAAGCAGCCGAACTGCTCGGCATCACTCCGCGCAGGGTGCAGGAGCTCATAAAAAACGGAGCACTTGAGGCCCGCAAGGCTTCTGGTGTATGGCTCATCGACAAAGACAGCGTCGACACGCGACTCCGCTCCGTGACCAAAACGGGGGGACGTCCCCGCCGCGGCCACGGTAAGAGCGAGATCGCGTTCACCCTCATGAATCGCACGCACGAGGTCGCTCAGCTGGTCTACAGCACATCGCGAAAAGACTTTACCCACATCGGTGCCGACATCGATTACGCCCACGCCCCTATTGGAGTATTTGGCCCTAATAGCCCCATATCGCTAGACTCCTTCCGCATCTGGTGGCGCGGCCGCGGTATCCCGCTCGCACGCATTGGGCTAGCCTCCCTGCTTGCAGAAGCCGCAGTCGATGTTCCCGATGAACTCGTCCAGCGAAATCTCGGCCTCTCCTTATCCGACCAGTATTGGATTAGGCCCCAAGGTTCCGGTCTCACCTGGGAGGATATCAACTTCTTCAATAACGCCTTTGATGACGTCTCGCTAACCATTGCACCCTTCGCCCCAGAGGGTAAAGCAGCCGCCGCAAAACCCGATAACACCTCGGACGGCAATCTTCAAAAGTACTGGACATGCGAGGGCGGGCGTCGAATTCTGCATAAGGCAGGAGCGCACCTGAACCAGGAACCTTATAACGAGCTGGTGGCGACCGCGCTCCACCGTCGCATCCTAAACGCCTGCGATTATGTACCTTACTCGCTCGAGGGCACGGGCACTTCCGCCCTGAGCATATGCGATGTCTTCTTAACTGATGAAGAAGAGTATGTCCCCGCGTTCTATGTAAACCAGCACGCAAACGCAGATGAACGACTAACCGACTACGAGCGATACGTAGCAAACTGCGAGGAGCTCGGGGTGACAGGCGTCAAGGATGCCCTTGACCGCATGATCGTGTGCGACGACATCATCGCCAACTACGATCGTCATTGGCGCAACTTCGGCCTCGTGCGAAACGTCAACTCACTGGTCTGCAGACCAGCCCCCATCTTCGATTCGGGCTCATCGCTCTGGTGCAACATTTCTCTTGAGGAGCTTAGGGCGGGAGAGCACAGTTTTACCAGCGCGCAGTTTCATTCAAGCCCCGCCAAACAAATGTTGCTCGTCGAGGACATGGGCTGGTTTGACGGCGACAAACTCGAAGGCTTCGTTGACGAGGCGATCGAGATTCTGTCTAAAAACGATGCCCTAGCAGCGAGACTGCCTTATCTAAAAGAGGCGCTAACGTGGCGCCTCGAAAGAATGATCAACATCGCTGAATGGAGTTAGCGAGGCAGCATTGCCCGTCAGCTCCCCTATCTCCCACGCAACGCCTTGAGCTTGGCCAGGGCCTCGGGGCTCAGGCGGCTGCCCAGGGTCATCTTGATCTGGGGTGCTTCCTCGGCCTCATGCACGTCGTTGTCGATCTGTTTGATCTCGTCCACCAGCATGCGGCTCGAGATGCGCGTGACGCCCTTGCCCATGACGACAGCCTGGATCGTGCCGTCGCTCGATACCACGGAGCACGCGCGGCCTTCCTCGCGCGCCTCGATGCAGAGCTTCTGCACCACGGTGTCGGCCGATACGCCCGTCGGCGAAAACTCGATGCGCACGCCGCGGGCCGGCAGGTTGGGACGTTCACTGGAGATATTGCCCGCGCCGTCAAACACGATCACGGCCTCGTAACGGCCCTGGGCAAAGGCAGCAACGTCGTTGATGAGGGCGGTGCGCGCCATATCGTGGACGTCGCTGGAATACGGATCGTCGGAATGGTCGTACACGAGCTTTTCGTAGCGCGGCGTGCAGTGAATCACGTTGTAACCGTCGACCACCAGCAGCTCGGGCTTGTTGGAGTGCACCGTCGAGACTGGGTCGGCGATAGCCTGCGCAAACGCATTGCCGCCCACGCCGTAGGTCGCGGCCGAAACAATCGGCTTGGCCGAGCCCTCGCCAAAGCGCTTGGCCTTGGACTTGGCACGGTTCTTCTTGGACATGCGCTACTCCTCCCCCATGAGCTCGCCGGCGTTGCGGCGCAGCCACTCAAAGCACAACGCCGTGGTCGCCTGGGCAACATTGAGGCTCTCGGTCATGCCGCGTTGGGGAAGCTTGGTCAAAAAGTCGCATTTCTCGAGTACCAGGCGCGAGATGCCGTCGCCCTCGGAGCCCATGACGAGCGCCACGCGACCTTCGAAGGGAGCATCCCAGCAACTGCCCTCGGCGTGCTCGGAAGCACCGCCCACCCAAAAACCAGCGGCCTTGAGGTCATCGAGTGCACGGGCAATATTGGGAACCTGCGCGATAGGCAGATGCATGACAGCACCGGCCGAGGTCTTGTAGCTGCCCACGGTCACGCCGGCGGCACGCTTGTTGGCGATGACGACGCCGGCCGCGCCCACGACCTCGGCGGAGCGCACAATGGCGCCAAAGTTGCCGTCGTCGGTCACATGGTCGAGCACGACGACAAGCGCCGGACCGTCGCCTGCGCGGTCGAGAATATCGGCGACATCAGCATAGGGGAAGTTGCCAACCTCGAGTGCGATGCCCTGATGAGCGCCATGGCTCGACAGTGCGTCGAGCTGCGCGCGCGGCACATACTTAATGCGGACGCCCGCGGCGTTGAGGTCGTCGACCAGGCGCGACAAGGCGGCATCGCGCTCTCCACCCTCGACAATGAGCGCGCACTTGATGGGAAAACCAGTGCGTAGCGCCTCGGCGGCAGCACGGCGGCCTTCGATAAACTCGCCCTTGGGAGCCTGGACAGCATCGCGGTTGCGATCGCGCTGCGGACGTGCGGCCTGGGTACGATCGCGCTGGCCCTTGGGAGCGGCAGCGCGATCGTTGCGGCGAATCGGACGCGAGCCAGAAGCGGCCTGCTTGCCGCCACGAGGTGCACGCTTGCGATTGTCGGCCATAAAACGGCCTCCTTAAATAGATAACGGACAAGAATCGACCGTCCGAGCCACGGCACCTTGCCTTTCAATCGTCGGGCATGACCACCAGGTCTATGCCCTCCTCTTTCAAGGCAATCTGCCGCACCTCGAACGGTCGACAAATACTAGAGACTCTTAATACGAGTGCCGGCGGCGGTATCTTCAATCGTCAGGCCCAGGTCCTTGAGCTGGTCGCGGATGGCGTCGGCCAGATCCCAGTTCTTGGCGGCACGGGCCTCGGCGCGGGCCTCGAGAATCTTGGCAGCGGCCTCGTCCACATCGTCGCCCGTGTAGGCGACCAGGCCGGCGGCAACGCCTAGCAGACCCAGCGGCAGCTCGACCTTGGGCTCGGGGAGCTCAACGCCAAACGTATCGAGCAGCTCGACCAGCGTATCGGCGGCGGCAAGCGCGGCGGCCTTGTCGGCAGCGTCGCCCGCCTGCTCCAGGTACTGGTTGCACTCGGTCACAAAGCCAAAGACGGCACCCATGGCACCAGCGGTGTTAAAGTCGTCGTCCATGCACTCCTTAAAGGTGGCACGGGTCTCAGCGGCCTTGGCGGCAAACGCCTCGGATGCTGCCTCATCGGCATTGGCCGTCGCATGGTTCGCAGCCCAGCGCAGGTTCTCGACCGTACCGGCGATACGCGTGAGCGAGTTCTCGGCACCCTCCAGGCGCTCCCAAGAAAAATCGAGCGGCGAGCGATAACTCGTCTGCAGCATCAACAGGCGCAGGGCGGCAGCGGAGTGCTGCTCGAGGACCTCGGCCAGCGTAAAGAAGTTGCCGAGCGACTTGGACATCTTTTCACCATCGACCAGCAGCATGCCCGTGTGCATCCAGGTGTTGGAGAAGCCCTGGTGCCAGGCGCAGGTGGCCTGAGCGCACTCGTTCTCGTGATGCGGGAAGGCAAGGTCGGAGCCGCCGCCGTGGATGTCGATCGGAGTGCCCAGGTAGCGATGCACCATGGCGGCGCACTCGGTGTGCCAACCGGGACGGCCCTTGCCCCAGGGGCTCGGCCAGCTGGGCTCGCCGGGCTTGGCGGCCTTCCACAGGGCAAAGTCGAGCGGGTCGTTCTTGTCCTCGTTCTCCTCGATGCGCGCGCCAACCATAAGGTCGTCGATGTTGCGGCCCGAGACCTGACCATAGTTGGGATCGCTGCGCACGGCAAAGTACACATCGCCGTTATCGGCTGCGTAAGCGTGGCCCTGCTCGATAAGCGTCTTGATCATGGCGATCATGGGGCCGATCTCCTTGGTGGCGCGGGGGCGCACATCGGGATCGAGCACGTTGGCGGCGCGCATGACGCCGATAAACTTGTCGGAGAACTCCGTCGCGACCTCGGCGGCCGTTCGGCCCTGCTCGTTGGCGCGCTTGATGATCTTGTCATCGACATCGGTGAGGTTCTGGGCGAACGTGACCTCGTAGCCGCTCGCGATGAGCCAGCGACGAATCACGTCAAAGCTGATGAACGTGCGGGCATTGCCGATGTGGATGTTGTCGTAGACCGTGGGGCCGCACACGTACATGCGGACCTTGCCGGACTCGATGGGCTGGAACTCTTCCTTTTTATGGGTAGCGCTGTTGTAGATACGCATTCGTTACTCCTTAACGGTTTTCTGTAGCAGGCAGACGGCCCAGGCACCGATTCCCTCGCCCTGGCCTTCCCAACCGAGCTTTTCGGTCGTAGTGGCGGCGACGCCCACGTTTTCGACGTCGACGCCCAGGGCATGGGCAAGGT
>CAUGKA010000120.1 GCA_959599615.1 uncultured Collinsella sp.
CCGTACATGTACGGATGAATGTGGGAAGTGTTCGGATGAAGTTGCGAATCAAGGGTTCAGGGCGAAGCATCCCTTTAAATGCCATCCCAATTGGATTGCCCGATACGCGCTTGTCTGAATAGTGGGCAGAAGCGCCGGCTTCTTGAAGCAACCGCTCAAGTTGAGCCTTGCAGCCTCTGGGAATCGCGACGCAGCCATCTCTAAGTTCACTGAGGTCTATGTACCGCGGTTTGCCGAATACTGATTGATGCATAGATTGCGCCCGGAAGAATTCCGGGTTGGCAAACGTTGCAAGCCTGCGGACTTCCATTTGAGCTGCTGGGCTCAGAGACTTTTCGGGGATGTAGAGCATGTCAGCTTGCGTGACGGGCAGCGATGACGGAAAGTCCCGCGGCGTGAGCGGGAGCCGCTTTCGCGGCCTCTGGGAATGTGGCGCAGTGGTGTTTGCCGTCGCCGTAGCCGCTATTCCATGCGGTCTATTATCGATGCTCTCAATCAGACTTTGCACCGTCACGCGCGGGATTAACTGGATTTGCGAAAGGTAGAGCCATTGATCGGGAAAGGGCTCAAATTGCTCGTCAACAAATACACTGTTCCCTTTTCGCTGCGCTTTTCCTTGAAAGGGTAGCGCTATGAGATTTCCGAAGCCGCCCTCGGGAATGGTGGACTGCGCGGGCAACATTCGGTCAAAAGCTTCGAAGGTGATTGTCTTGTTGAGCATCGCCGCTTCGGCGATAAGGCTGCTTCCAAAATCTCGTGCAGTCTTTGCGCTAGCGAGCTCTAGGAAGAAAAACCAGACATGTGCGCCGTTGCCTGATCTCGATCGTTCAACGGCAGCATCGATTCCATGGCTTTTTGCGACAAGCCGAATGGCATTGGTCGCTTCTTTCCAATCGGCTCCGTCAAAATCGATGACCAGGACTTTTGTGTTGCTGTCACTATCGAGAACATACTGACCTATGACGTCTCGGAGCCTGTCGTCATTGCCTTTGAAATGGTCGATGATCGTGGCATCGCTCAACTCGGGGAAGACGCGGTTGCCGCATTCTGCGCATTTGACTTTCTGATGGCTCGCTTTGGGACAAGTGCCTGACTTCCACTCATTTGCGCAGGCGGGTGCATAGCCGATTCCCCCGTCTTTTCTGCGGTACCCATGAGCGTAAACATCTTTACGACCAGTAAAGAGATTGCGAAAGAGCTCGAGTTTGTCGCGCGCTGGGCTCGCGCTGGTGACGATGCCCTCGGCCTGTGCCCGTTTGTCGAAAGATCTGCCAGCTTTCTCCCATTCTTCGAGCGTTGCGTAACGGATGTCTGGACCGTTGCTGCAGATGACGATTTGACTTTGCGGCTCCGATACGTGAGAGATTGCTTTCTTGAATTGGAATAACGTGTCCCCGATGAGGGCGTATTGATGCGTGACGTTGCTCATGTAAATGCCGTCCTAGTCAGGGTTCATTGAAATGAGGGTACGTTATTTTGGTTGTTGGGGCGCTCGGCTCTTGTTTCGGTTCGGTGATAGTGGAGTGCGGCTCCGTGAGTGGTGTTCGGGTGGCGCCAAAGTGTGTGCGGCTGTTGCGGAATGGGTTTTAGCGGATATGGGGTGGGTTAGAGACAACAGGGAGTTGCCCCCGAATGGGCCGAATGGGCTGGTGGGCAAAAAATGGCAAATATGAGTACTGTTGTTGGAGTAATATCATATCATCTGGAATGAATCTAAGACAATCGCTTGAAATTGGATATAGTCAACCCCCTAAACAGGGCGATTCGGGACGGTATGGGGAGCGGTTTGCGGCCTTTCGACTAAAACGGTCCTGTTCCGCTGCAACTTCTAAAGAAACGCCGGCGCGCCCTGAGTTGGGTGCGCCGGCGTGATGGTTTTGCTGCGGCTGGTAGTACCTCGGTCGCTCGACAGTCCCGGCATGTCCGGCCTTGTCAGACAAACCTTTGTTGGCGCTTGACGTTTGCCCAGATAAAACCTGCCAAAATAAACCTGTCCCTAATTGGCAGGTTGGTAGCGGGGGCAATAGCTGATGGCTATGGCGTCCACGCCTACATGGGTGGCGATGGTGCAGCCGATGGGGCCGGTGCCGGCGTCTACGTAGTCCTGGCCCGCGAGCGCCCGGTTGACGAGCTCCCGCTCCTCGGCGGCGCCGGTCGTGAGCACGCGCACGCTGGAGCCTGGATGTTCGGCCAAAAATGCGAGGCAGTCAGCCATGGTGTTGGCGACGATACGCTTGGCGCCGCGGCCCTTTTTGATGGCCTTGATCTCGCCCGACTGCCACTCCGGCGAAACGGCCAGGCGAATGTTGAGCATCTGCGTCAGCTGGCCGGCGAGCTTGGGGGCGCGGCCGTTTTTGACCAGGTTCTCGAGCGTTCGGGGAATCAGCAGCAGATGGGCGTCGGGCAACGTCGCGCGGATCTGCGCCTCGGTCTCGTCCAAGCTGCGGCCGTCCTCGCGCATGGCAAGCGCGTACTCCACCAGCAGACCCTCGGCGCCCGAGCCGGTGCGCGAATCGATGCAGCGCACGTCGAGCTCGTGGGTCTCGGCGACCAGGCATGCGTTGGAATAGCAGGCGGACCACTCGCTGCACAGCGAGATAAAGATCGCGCTGTCGTGGCCATCGGCGCGCACGCGGTCAAACAGCGCCTTGAACTCGCCGGCGCTCGGCTGCGAGGTGTGCGGCAGCTGCTCAGAGCCGGCCATGCGCGCGACGTATTCCTCGACAGTAATCTGCACCTGGTCGAGCAAGTCCTCGCCCTCGATAATCACATGCAGCGGAATCACGTAAATACCGAGCTCTTGGGCGCGGGCGGGGGAGATGTCCGACGTGGAGTCGGTTATGATGGCAAAAGACATAATTGCACCTTTCGATGGGGCGCCACGGCGCCGCCGATTGAGAGCAAAGTGCGACAAGTATAGTGGAGTTGCTCTACATTGCTAGGTTCAATTGTTGAATAGTCAACAGTTTGAAGTGTCGGTGTGGAAATCGTCAACTGGGGAAGAGGAATGCCGATGGAGGCGTTGGAGATATGCAGGCGGCCGGTCGTGCTGTTCGATTTTGACGGCACGGTGGCAGATACGGGCCGGGCGGTGATGACCTCGACACGCAAAACGTTGGCCGCGCGCGGGTTTTCGGAGGCGCAGATGGGTGACCTGCGCCGCATGATCGGGCCGCCCCTGTGGAAGAGCTTCCACGACTTTTACGACTTTACGCGCGAGGAGTCGCTTGTGGTGGCCGACGAGTACCGTGCCTATTTTGACGAGCTGGGACCGGAGGAGTACCCCGTGTTCGATGGGATTCCCGAGCTGCTGGATGAGTTGGCCGCCCGGGGCAAGCGTATGGCCGTGGCGACGTCACGCATGGAGGCCAAATGCATCGACATGGTGCATGAGCTGGGTCTTTCTCAGTTCGAAGCTGTGGTTGGCATGAATCCTCCGCAGGGGCGCGAGACCAAGGCCGATTCGGTTCGCGACGCGTTGACGGCCTTGGGTGCGGCCGCGGACGAGGCCGTGATGATCGGCGATCGCTTTAACGACGTCGAGGGCGCGCACGCGATGGGCGTGCCGTGCATCGGCATCTATTCGGGCGCGGCGGCGCCGGGTGAGCATGAAGCGACGGGTGCCGATGCGGTGGTGCACTCGGTGGCTGAGCTTGCTAAACTTTTCTCTATCTAGGAACTAAATGTGAGGGGCGGGTACGCTTGCCGCTCATTGGTAAGGAGGTCGTCCATGAATCAGGTGGAGCAGAGCGTCGCCGAGTATGTCGACGAGGTCTGGGAGGATGTCGTCGCCGATATCGAGCAGCTGGTGAGTTATCCGTCCGTGGCAGTTTCTGCCGATGCGGAGCCCGGCGCGCCGTTTGGCCGCCCGGTCCGTGATGCGCTCGATTGCGCGCTCGGCATTGCGCAGAAGCTCGGCTATCAGACGAGCGACGACGAGGGCTATGTGGGAATCGCCGATATTCCGGGCCGCGGCGACAAGCAGCTCGCGACTATCTGCCACGTGGACGTGGTTCCCGCCGGCCCTGGCTGGAACACCGACCCGTTCGCCATGGAGCGCCGCGAGGGCTGGCTGCTCGGTCGCGGCGTGATTGACGACAAGGGCCCGGCAGTGCTGTCGCTCTACGCCGGCGCTTACCTTCTCAAGCACGGCATTGTTCCGCGCTACACCTTCCGCGCACTGCTGGGCTGCGATGAGGAAGTGGGCATGTCCGACGTTCACCATTATCTGGAGAACCACGCGAACCCCGACTTTCTGTTTACGCCCGATGCCGAGTTCCCGGTCTGTAATGCCGAGAAGGGCCAGTTTGGGGCGACATTTGTGAGCTCCAAGATCGACGGCGGGCGCATTGTGTCCTGGAGCGGTGCCGAGGCGAGCAACGCTATTCCGTCGCAGTCTATCTGCGAGCTTGCGATTGCCGCCGATGAGCTGCCGGCGCCCGTTGAGAACGCCGACCGCCTGGAGATCACGGCGCTCGATAACGGGCATGCGCAGATTTTCGCCCACGGCATTGGCGGTCATGCCTCGATGCCAGAGGGAACGATCAACGCCGTCGGGCTGATCGTGGCGTATCTGCGCGAGGCCGAGGACGCGTTTGGTGCACGCGACGAGCGTCTGCTGACGCCTGCCGAGCACGAGTTCGTCAAGTTCCTGGCCTTTGTGCATGCGGACGCCTATGGTCGCGGCCTGGGTATCGATGCGACGAGTCCGGCGTTTGGCCCGCTTACCTGCAACGCTGGCGTCATCCGCGTGGCGGATGGCCATATTGAGCAGGTCATCGACGTGCGCTTCCCCGACAGCACGAGTGCCGATGCCATCCGCGAGCAGCTCGATCCGCTCGTGGGCCGTTTTGGCGTGACGTGCCGTGTGGGTCGTGCGAAGGTGCCGTTCTCGGTCTCTGCCGACGATCCGGCCGTGAAGGCGCTTATTGATACCTATAACGAGTTTACGGGCAAGCATGCTGAGCCCTTTGCCATGGGCGGCGGCACGTACGCGCGCAACTTTGCCCGCGCCGTCTCGTTTGGCCCCGAGGAGACCGGTCTGGAGCTGCCCGAGTGGGGCGGCCAGATGCACGGTCCCAACGAGTGCGCCAACGAGGAACAGCTCAAGCAGGCGCTCAAGATCTATATCGTGGCGATCCTTCGCCTCAACGAACTCGAGCTCTAGGGCTTCCCCAGGCACCCGACCTTGCCCCTCAAACCGTCGCTTGCGTACCAAAGTACGCGGCGCTCCTCTTTCGGGGCAATCTCGGGCACCTGGGAAACCCCTATATCTTGCTTGGGGTTACGCGGTATTACCAGCCCGCGTAGCAGCTCATCTCGGAATGAGAGTGGATAGTCTGCCGTTTTTGGCCTATGTACAGGCTCAAAGTGGGAGATTATCCACTCTCGTTATTTGAGTGTCCAATAATCCTCGCTCGCTGGGGCGGTCGTTTAAGAACGTCCCCAATGACTAGCTTGTAAAAGGTGAGGCATGCTTGCGACGGGGTTTGTTATTCGTTTGTAAAGCCCCGCCGCGCTTGCGGTAAGGGTCTATCAGATGCCCGTAATAAAGCGCAGCTGACGCGGTCGTCGCCCGATCGAGACCGTATCTTTCCAAACAGCAAAGCGGGCAGGGTGTCCGCGAGTCGCATGTATGAAAGGAAGATCATGCTCGATCAGGCTTATTCTCGTCGTCAGTTCCTCGGCCTCGCTGGTGGTCTTGCCAGCATCGTCGGTCTCGGTCTCGTTGGTTGCGGCGGCTCCAACGCCGCCAACACCGCTGCTGAGGGCAGCGCCGCTGCTGCCGAGTCCGTCTCCGGCGAGGTGACCTACGACGGCGCCTCCTCGTTCCAGGCTCTCGTCGAGGCTGCTGCCGAGAAGTTTATGGATGCCAACCCGGACGTCTCCATCTCCGGTTCGGGCAACGGTTCGGGCAAGGGCCTGACCGCTGTTGCCGCCGGCACCGTTACTATCGGTAACTCCGACGTCTTCGCCGAGACCAAGCTCGAGGCCGATCAGGTCAAGAACCTCGTCGATCACGAGGTCGCCGTCGTGGGCATGGGCCCCGTCGTCTCCAAGAACGTCAAGGTCGACGACCTGTCCCTCGAGCAGCTCAAGGGTATCTTCTCCGGCCAGATCACCAACTGGAAGGAGGTCGGCGGCGACGACGCCAAGATCGTCGTTCTCAACCGCAAGGCCGGCTCCGGTACCCGCGCCACCTTCGAGGCTGCCGTCTTTGGCGACGAGGCCGTCGACTTTAAGGGCGACGCCGAGCTCGATAAGTCCGGCGATGTCCAGACTCAGATGTCCAGCACCGACAACGCCATCTCTTACCTCGACTTCTCGCACTTCGACG
>CAUGKA010000121.1 GCA_959599615.1 uncultured Collinsella sp.
ACGCCTCCGTTTCATTAAGGAAATGAGCGGCGAAAGCAGCCAGCTCCCTTTCTCTTACAACATTCGCGAGTCTAAGGCTTTTCTCGAGCCCCTGCCTCGTCCTCCCCATCGCAACGCCCATTTGTCCAGCAAGCCCTACATGACTAGCCCTGATGTTATCTACGTTGAGATTGAGCGAGCCGCCTAACGCTACTGGCGCGAAATCGCTCGGATTGCTTTTAGCGCCGTACTTTTTGCCTATACGCGTTTCGAAAAGTTCAGCACACCTTTTGCTCAAAGTCGCGTCTCTGACCTCATGCAGCATAAGCGGTCGCAGTAGTTCGACAACCTCACAGTAATTACGCTGCGACTCGTTTCTGCGATCGATTATTTCCAGACAGCCCGCCGCGCACAGCTCTTTCTCACGCGAAACACCCGAAGCATCAATGATCTTCAAATTACTGTACTTATCTTTTTCGGACGCAGCAATTGCTCTGCGTGCACGATGGTATGCCGACCCGTCTTGCTCCGTCGACAATGCAGACTGCATCCGAGTTTTCCATTCTCCAACTCCGATACCGCCCCTCAGATCAACCGTCTGGACGAGTATCTTAATAAATCTGTATGCCAAGAAAGCACCAGCCGTGCTACGAAATAGACCCTGTAATTCATCGCCCGCACTAAACATAAGCGGCATTTCGAGCTCAGTTTTAAACAGCTCGTTTGTGCAGTCCATAGCGTTCGCAAGATCTTCCTGCGCGCTTTGCCTCCTACTGTCCGAAAGACATCTCGAATGTCTCATATCAACCATGAGGGCCGAATAGCTATTGTTCATCAGGCTTCCTTTCCTCATGGCGATTATAGCAACTATTTTAGTTGCTTTCGCTCATTTGCAACGGTTTTAGTTTCTTCATAGCGGATGCAACTGAAATCGTTGCATGGTAATAGGCTATAATTCTTCCAAATCGCCTAGAGAAAGTGTTTGAATGCTGACCGTAATCGTGCCCACCTACAATGCCGAGCCGTATCTTTCTCAGGCTATAGGCAGCCTATTAAACGAAAAGAATATCGAACTGGAAATCCTCGCCATCAACGACGGATCCACCGACAGCTCGCTCGCCATTATGCAAGGTTTCGCTGCGCGCGACTCACGCGTTCGAGTGATCGATAAGGCAAACCAGGGTTACGGCGCAACCTGCAATCTGGGCATTCGCGAGGCAAAGGGCGACTGGATTGCCATCCTCGAGCCCGATGACTGGATCGAGCCCGGAATGTACTCCGACATGTTTGCCTTTGCCAAGCGCGAATTTGGCGGTCCGAACAAGCTCGATATTATTGAGACCCCGTATTGGATCATTCGCAACCCCGATACCCCCCAAGAGGTCAAACTACATTGCGCATATCGTGGTCGCATCAAACCGTCTCGGCAACCGTTCACCATTCACGACGCTCCACACCTGCTGGCTCACCATCCGTCCATTTGGTCGGCAATCTATCGTCGCGACTTCCTGATGCAAAACAATATCTGGTTTAAGGAAATCCCCGGTGCAGGTTGGGCCGATAATCCATTCCTCGTCGAAACGCTATGCCAGGCAAAGGCCATCGCTTACTGGCCCAAGCCGTATTATTGCTACCGTGAGGAAACACCCGAAAAGGCGGCCGCCCTGGCAAAGCGTGACCCCTTGATGCCGTTTAATCGCTGGAACGACATGGTCGATATTCTTGAGCGGCTCAACGTCACCGACTCCGCCGTCTGGACACCTCAAATCACACGCGGCTTCACCTATATGGGCATCATGATTGAGCACACCGGAATTGAGGGGCACCCCGAAATCGAGCGGGCAATCCACAAGATGTTCGAACGCATGCCGCAAGAGCTGGTATTTGCCAATCCTCGCGTTACCCCCGCGGCCAAAAAACTCTATGCCGAGTATATGGGCATCGCCGACCCTAAAATCAGCTACTGCGCATACGCCAAGGACCTCGTGGGCGAGGGCCTGTATAACGTATGGAACAAGGGGCCCAAGCAAACTCTAAAAATGATCACATCGCACTTTGGTTCATACAACGCACGCGCTGGAAAATAGTCTGATGGGCAGCAAAGCAAGCAGAAATACCTCCATCGAAGCGCTGCGCTTGGTCGCGGTCGCCGGGATTGCCATATTCCACACGTTTCAATGGACCTTCCAAGCCGTCTGCACCGGCCTGCCGGAATATGCGCCGCTCGCTGTCTTCCCTTACTCCGGCGCGCTCGGCTTTATCAACCTGCTGGGCTGCTGGGCCAACGAGGTCTTTTTTATGATCTCGGGGTACTTCCTTATTCCCTCGGCGATTCGTGCCCTCCAAAACGGTTCGTCCGCGCAGGGCCTCACGCTCAAATCGCTTGAGCGCCTCAAGAAGATCGTCTTGCCCACGCTCTTTTATTGCGCTGTCTGCCTGTTTGTCTCGATGTACGTCTATCCCCTGCCCGAAATCTCACTACATGAGATTGGCTGGCTTACGCTGGGCATTGAGTTTATCTGGGTCTACGCGGCATCTGTATTGCTCGTCCCAGTGATTGCGTTGATACGACAGCGGATCGGCAGCATAAGGGCCCCGTTTGTCGTAGCACTTCTCGTGCTCGCAACATTTGGAATCAACTGCCACATCGCGGCGACGGCAAACGAAGCTGCCGGTATCGTTTTGTGGCGCAAGCTCATGAGCGCCGTTACCTACCTGGTCGCGTTTATTGCGGCTGGTGAAATGCGCTTTGTCCTCGAATACCACGGCAACGCATCCGGCGCTCAAAAATCCAAGACCGTACTCATCGGACTCGTTGCCGCCACCATCGCGCTCGAGCTTCTACTCTCGGCAAACAGCCAGTACGACACGCTCTGGAAGCTCTCCTACAAGTCCACTTCCGTCATATCCTTTATCTTGGCCGCCGCATCCGTTGCCGCCGCAGCGCTCCATCAGCCGCGCCACGAAGTCCCAGCTGCAGACAAGACAATCATGTCTCTCGCCGCAGGAACGCTCGCTTTCTACGCCGTACAGTCATTCACCTGCAACGTCTGGCGACCCATCTTCGACAAAGCAATCTACACCATGGCGACAGGCATCCAAACGGGGGAGCCCCGTCCAGCCGCCGCCATTTTGCTCGGAATCCTTATGAGCCTTTGTCTCGCGCTTGCCCTGCTCCTCGTGGATATCGTTCGCCGGACCGTGGTCGACACCATCAAGGCCCTTATGAACAGCTAGACGTCCTTCTGACCCTGCAAACCACGAAGCGCGCTAACACCCGAAGCAAATAAAACCGCAAATACAATCGCCCAGTTCTTGCAGCCAAATACCGGAATATGAACGATCGCATGGTCGTGCATTACAACGAAATAACCCAAAATGACAACCAGGGGCAGCGCAATGAGCAGCGACTGGATCAACACTTTACGACGACGACCCTCTTGCGCGCCACCCCGTATTGAGCATGCGAGTACGGCAATCCAGGTCACCAATACGGCAGCAAACGAAACAAGGCAAACGACGTTCGAGATCATCGCATAACCAGCAGTTGAGCAAATGGCGAACAGCTGCGGGCTCATGCAATAAAAATCCTTCAATATCTGGGGCCAGTCAGCTTGAGGCAGCATCGATGACGCGCCGTGCGCAGACCAAAGGCCCATCTCGCCCAGAACGTTCGCAAAGACCTCGTTCCAGCCCAGCACAAACGCCGCGACAACCCATTTCATCGCCCAGGTAAACACAAACGAAAGCCCAAACCCAAAGAGCGCCTGCAGCATCGTGACGACGCAACGCTTGGGGCGCTCACCCTCGGGGAGCGCAATGAAGGCGAAAAAGCAATGCAGGGCGACAACTGCGGCAGGAATCGTAAGGAAGTCCAAAAACGAAAACACCGCGCCGGTCGCTATGGACCAAAGAACAAGGCGGCTCGTAAACGCACGCTCGCTCGATGCAGAACTCAAACGGAGGCTCATGCAAGACACCATGATGAGCGCCACAAAGAATGAGATGCACAGCAGCAGATCACCGATAAAGTTGAAGAACAGATTGGTCGAGAACAACAGGATTACAAGGAAACCCAACGTCAATGGCTTTGAAAACCGCTTCCGCAAGGCGACGTAAGCGCAAGCGGAGCCGGCAATCGCCAGGGCAGCCGCAGGCACCACGACAACGTCGATGCCGCCAATAAACAGGCAGATATTCGTAAGGAGCTGCCATCCATGCCAATACCGGTAGTACTGTTGATGCGTAATCCCGCCGGCTTTCGTAACGTCATCAATCTCGGCAACAGTCATCGTCTTAAACGGAGAACCTTGGTCCTTTTGCTGTGCGACTTCAATGATAAAGCGATTGTTGTCAAAACAAACAGGACCAGCTGCAACACGGTGGTCGTAGACATACATGTCAGACAACAGGGCCGAGGACTCAGAACCCTGCGCATGCGACTCGATAACGGGCCTCGGCAGGCAATTCGCCGCGGTATTGCTCAGGACAAATGCAACCTGAAAAACCAAAAACAGCAACATGGCCTTGGCGGGAAGGTTATCGGCAAAGGAAGCTAAACGAGTTTTATTCACAGGGCATCCAAACAGAAAGATCGCGTCCACAGGAATCGACACCTATGTAATACCACAATGCGCGCTTGCAATCTCGCCACGCGCACACGTCAACCAGGCTTGTAGCAAACGTTCTTGGTGATTAGCGGAACATTACCCGCGGGCGCCCGCCTACGCTTACAATAGTCGTGTCCTATAGGACACGTTGTTTATTCCGCAGGGCCGATATGCTGCCCACGCGAAAGGATATTCTCGTTCATGACTTCCACCCTCCCCGCCCCCATCGATAAGCTCGCCATCGTCGTCGTTACGTACAAGCGCCAGGAACTCCTGGCCAACTTGTTCGACTCTATGACCGAGCTCACGGCAACGCCCTGGCGCATCGTGATCGTCGACAACGAGAATTCGCGCGAGACCGAGGCCATGTGCGCCGCATTCAACGAGCGCCTCGCCAACCTGTGGGGCATCGACACCGAGCAGCCCGACGCGCAGGGCGGCACCGACCGTGTCATCTACGCCCCGCAGCTCGAAAACGGCGGCGGTGCGGGCGGCTTCTCCGCCGGCACTAAATCCGCCTACGATCTGGGGGCCCAGTGGTTCTGGGTGATGGACGACGACGTGCTCGTCATCCCCGAAGGCATCGAGCGTCTTGCCAAGTGGACCGACCGCTACGATGTTATCCAGGGTTCGCGCCTGGACTTTGACGGCGGCGCCTTCTTTTGGCAGTACCAGCTCATCCTTTCGCTCGGCATCCCTAACCCCATCGCCAAGTGGGATCTGGGTCCCGAGGGCTACCGCACCATGAACCAACTGTGCTTTGAGGGCGGCATGTTCTCGCGCCGTGTGGTCGACAAGATTGGCCTGCCCGACGCGCGCTTCTTTATCTACGGCGACGATGCCTGCTACGGCTACGTAGCCAGCCAGCACTTCCCTGCCGCCGTGGTCGCCGACGTGGTGCTCAAGCGCGCCCGCGCCGTCTCTAACTGGGATATCGCCGGCAAACGACAGCTCAACTCCACGAGCGACACCAACCGCTACTACATCATGCGCAACCGAGGCTTCCTCGCTCGCTATATGCAGATCTACGGTGACTACCACCCCATGCTGTTCCGCCTGGGCAATGCCGCGACCTTCTGCAAGGAATTCATTCGTCTGGCAGCAGTCGACAAATGCTTTAAGACCGGCATTCCGGCGCTGCGCCGTGGCATGAAGGACGCCCGCAAGATCGTAAAGGATCCCAACTGGAAGCCCATGCCGCCCATGAAGGATACCGAGTAACGGAAGACGGAAACACCTCGGCGCTTAAAGCCGTTGGCACACCGCAGCCACATGCTGCCCGTCAAATCCAAACCCCCAGCGCATGCGACCCACGCCGGGTCGCGGCACACGGATTTCGTCGATGCCGTCGCGCTCTATGTCGAGCAGCGCCTGCACGGCCAGCAATTCCAACCCTAGCGCGTCCACACCGGGGTCAAACATCATGTTGATCGAAATCAGCGGGCGCTCATCGAGCATGCCGATCGTGTCTGCCATGTCGAGCACGGCGCCCGTAGGAAAAACCTGGATGTCCCAGCGATCCGCGCCACACTTTCGCCTCGAGGCGGGATTGGCATAGCCCGGCAATCCAAAGCAGAGTCCTTGCAAGAGCAGATGATATGGCAACGGCGCATCTGGGTCGGTCGCACCGATTCCCGCATCTCCCAGGATGCGGTCTAGCGCCTGCTTCACCGTATCCTCGTCCCCGCGGCACAG
>CAUGKA010000122.1 GCA_959599615.1 uncultured Collinsella sp.
GGATGGACGAAATGTCCATCCTAGTCCAAGACAGACGCGGTCAAAGGGATCCACGTAAGCGACCGCGTGCGCGCGGCGCGATCATGGCGCGTCCTAGATGTAAGCCGCACCGTCCGTTCTACTTTCTTTGGGGCAATACCGCCTCGCGGGCGAGCGGGCCAGTCGTGAAGGTGGCTGCGGCCTCCCGAGCAAACACCCCGGTGCGCAAGTGTGGGGTCAAATACCAGGTCAGCTGGTGGGAACAATCTGATATTCCGCGCAACGCACGGATCGTATACGACACAGAAGGCAGGGTAGTGGACATGGTGAGGGGCAGCTTGATGCACGCGGCTCGGTTAGGTGCTGGGACCGCAGCGGTCATCGCCGTTTTGGGCCTGAGCGGATGCGCGTTCAACCCGCTGTCTACGTTCACGACTCCCACGATCGACCAGATCGAGTACGAGACCGTCACGCCCGCGGTGTCGGATGATGCCCTGGTCACCCCCGGTACCCTGACGGTTGCCCTCGATACCTCCGATGCGCCGCAGGCCATGCAGGGCGCTGACGGCGAGCTCACGGGGTATGCAGTCGACGCTGCCCGCGCCCTCGCAAGCCGCATGGGCCTTAAGGTCGCCTTTGTCGATGCGTCCTCGGCAGGTTCCGCGCTCGGTGACAAAAAGGCTGATATCTTTATCGGCGAGATCAACTCCACGGATGGGGACGTTAGCTCGCTCGGCACGTGCCTGTACGATGCCGCTTCCGTGTTCGGTAAAACCAGCGATGGTGGGTCGCTGAGCGTTTCCACCGATACCCTTAACACGTCTACTCTGGGTATCCAGATGTCCTCGGCCTCGCAGGAGGCGCTTGCTAAGCAGAGCATCACCGCCAACCAAAAGACTTACTCCAACATCAACGAGTGCTTTGAGGCGCTCGAGTCCGGCGAGGTCGACTATGTGATCTGCGACTCCACGGCTGGCGGTTACCTTGCGCGACTGATGAGCGAGATCTCCTATGTCGGTGCGCTCGAGGCGCCCTCGACGCTTGGTGTTGCAGGCCTTTCGTCCAATGACGAACTGTGTCGTGCCGTGAGCGATGCCCTCGACGGTATTACGGCCGACGGCACGCTCGAGGCGGTCCACTGCGTCTGGTACGGCACGATGCCCTACGACCTCACCACTAAGACGGTTTCGGGCGCTAACGTGCAGCCGGGCGACTCTGAGTCCAGCGAGACCACATCCTCCGGCAGCGAGTCCTCCGATTCCAACAATGAGACCGCATCCTCCGAGGACAAATCGTCCAGCCAGGAAGGCACCATCATCGACGACGACATTAACAAGCTTAATAGCTAGTTATTGCTAGGGGTGGTGTCTCCTATACGTTGGAAAGGACGCCTCTTCACGGTTTCAACACGCACTGCCGGGCTTCCCCAATAGGGGAGCCCGGCTTTTTCATCCCTATAAAACCAGCAGGTCAAAGCCAATTTTCGGGACCAAATACAAAGTCGCCGGCTCCCTCCTATAGCGCACTTTGCCACAGAAAAGTGCGAGACTTCGGTATGCGGTATCAAGCAATCGTTATTCGGGTCTTTGGGAATCCGCGTGATTAAATGCACGGCAATGGGTACATAGCCAGTACAGTAAGTCCCCGAGGCAGATTGGAGCCACGTATGGATATCAAGGTTTCTGGACGCAAGACGACGGTAACCGATGCTCTGCGTGCGCATGTGGATGAGAAGATCGGCGAGGCGCTCAAGGTTTTCGATATCGAGCCCATGACGGTCGACGTTGTACTTCGCTATGAGAAGAACCCCTCGAACCCCAACCCGGCAATCGTCGAGGTTACGGTTCGCGCCCGCGGTTCGGTGATTCGCGTTGCCGAGCACGGTGCAGATATGTACGCCGCCATCGACCTCTCCGCCGATAAGGTCACCCGCCAGCTGCGCAAGTTCAAGACCAAGGTTGTGGACAACCGCCAGGGTGGTGCCAGCGCAGCGGATGTTGCACCGGTCGAGCGTGTCGAGGATCTGGCCGACCTGCTGCTGCCCGAGGAGGACGACGACCTGCTCGTCCGCGAGAAGGTCATCGATGTCACCCCGATGACTGAGGAGCAGGCGCTGGTGCAGACCGATCTGCTGGGCCACGACTTCTACGTGTTCGAGAACGCGACGACTGGCCTCATCAATGTGGTGTATCACCGTAAGAATGGTGGATATGGCATCATCAAGCCCCGTATCGAAACACTTGACGAGTAAAATACGTTAACTTGCATGAGTTAACGGTTGGCGGCCATCCCATGCGGGTGGCCGCCTTTTTACGTAAGGAGTCGCTTTGATGGACAAGGCCGCATCCGCCGGTCATTCGGACCGTTGCCGCATCGTCGTCGATACCTGCTGCGACTTTAGCCCCGAGGTCGCCGCGAACCTCGATGTCGATATCCTGGGTTTCCCCTTCATTATCGATGGCGAGGAGCGCACGGATGACATCTGGTCGAGCATCACACCCAAGGAGTTCTACGACCGCATGCGCGCTGGTGCCCGCGTGTCCACCTCGGCTGTGTCGCTCGGTCGCTATATCGAGTTCTTTACCGAGTGCGCCAAAGAGGGTACGCCCACGGTCTACCTGTGCTTTACCTCGGCGCTGTCGTCGAGCTACAACTCCGCGTGCCAGGCGGCGGACGCCGTGCGCGCCGAGTATCCCAACTTTGAGCTGTACGTGGTCGACAACGCTCTGCCCTGTGCGACCGGCGAGCTCTTGGCGCTTGAGGCCGTGCGCCAGCGTTCGGCGGGACTGACCGCCAAGCAGCTGGTCGACTGGGCAAACGAGGCCAAGACCTATGTCCACGGTTACTTTACGCTCGAGAGCTTTGACGCGCTGGCTGCCGGCGGCCGCATTCCGCCCGCGGCGGCACAGCTCACGGCAAAGCTCGACGTCAAACCCGAGCTGTCCTACGACCTGGCCGGCTCGCTGTCGCTGATCGGCGTCAACCGCGGTCGCAAGAAGGCGCTCAAGTCCATCCTCAAGTCGTTCCGCGAGAACTATGTGCCCGATCGCACCATGCCCATCGCCATTATGACGGCCGATGCCGAAAAGGACGGCGACTGGCTCGAAGCCGCCATCCGCAAGGAGGAGGGCTGCGCCGACGTCACGATCATTCGCAGCTCCGTGGGTCCCACCATCGGCTCGCACGTGGGCCCCGGCATGGTGGCCTGCGCGTTTTGGGGCAAGAACCGCGCCGACAAGGCGTCGCTTTCCGACCTCATCGCCCGCCGCGTGCGCGGTCAGTAGGCAAGTAACGCGGCCGTAATCGATCCCAACTCACAGCCCAAACGCTGGCACCGAGTATTCAACCTGGTAATAACACCCAACCCAAAAGGAAAGGTTTCATGGCAAACAAGCTCTCCGTCGCATTTATCGGCACCGGAATCATGGGTGCTCCCATTGCCGGCCACATCCTGGATGCCGGCTATCCCGTCACGGTCAACAACCGCACTATGTCCAAGGCCGCCGCGCTTATCGAGCGCGGTGCCGTTTGGGCCGATACGCCGGCAGATGCCGTGGCGAACGCCGACGTCGTCTTTACCATGGTGGGTTATCCCTCCGAGGTCGAGGAGCTCTACCTGGCGGGCGACGGCCTGCTCGCGTGCACTAAGCCCGGCGCGGTCCTGATCGACCTCACCACAAGCTCGCCCGAGCTGGCGCGCGACATTGCCGAGGCCGCCCAGGTTTCTGGTCGCATGGCGTTTGACTGCCCCGTCACCGGCGGCGAGTCGGGTGCTATCGCCGGCACGCTCACGGCTATCGTGGGCGCTACCGAGAACGACATCGCGCCGGTCCGCGATGTCCTTGCCACCTTTGCGGCCAACATCTGCTGCTTCGACGGCGCTGGCAAGGGCCAGGCTGCCAAGCTCGCCAACCAGGTGTCGCTGGGCGCCTGCATGGTCGGCATGGCAGACGCCATGGCATTTGCCGAGCTGAGCGGCCTTGATCTGGAGAAGACCCGCCAGATGATCCTGGGCGGCACCGGCAAGTCCGGCGCCATGGAGAGCCTGGCCCCCAAGGCGCTCGACGGCGACTACAAGCCCGGCTTTATGGTCGAGCATTTCATTAAGGACCTGCGCCTGGCCCTTGCTTACGCCGACGACCGCGAGCTCGCGCTGCCCGGCGCCGACGTCGCCTTTACGCTCTACGACATGCTCGACGCCATCGGTGGCGCCAAGCTGGGCACCCAGGCCATCACGGTTCTCTATAAGGAGGAGGCCGATGCCATCGCCGCCGGTCTGGACTGGTCGCAGTATCGCCCCGAGGAGCATGGCGCTCACGAGGAAGGTTGCGGTTGCGGCGAGCACGGCGAGGACCATGAGTGCGGTTGTGGCCATCACCACGGCGAGGACCACGAGTGCTGCGGCGGCCACGGCCATGACGACGGCCACGAGTGCTGCTGCGGCCACCATCACGGGGAGTAGCGCCTATGAGCTGGACGTTCGTGGTGCTTGCGCTGGTGCTCTTTCTCTTTGCGATTTACATCGGCTTTTTGTGCGGCCAGTGGGCGTGCGAAAAGCGCGTGATCACCAAGCGCGACTACTGGATTGCCAACTTTGCAGGAGCGGCGGCAGTCGTCCTGCTGACCTGGGTGTTCTCGCTGTTCCCGCTGGTGCAGTTTGCGCCGATCGGCTGGCTCGGTGGCTTTATCGCCGGTCTTAAGATGAGCTTTGGCGAGTCCGTCGGTCCGTGGCGCAAGCACGACGAGGTCTTTAACGTCAACAAGGCTCATCGAGCCGCCGCCGACGCGGGCGACGCCGAGGAGCGCCGCCGCGCACGTCGCAATGGCGCGGCCGACCGACAGCTCATCTCGGTCACCGATGACAGCAAGGGTGCTGGCAAGCACGCTAAGAAATAGTAAGAAGAGGTAACTATGGCAGAAAACAAAGACGAACAGCTCACCGACGAGGAGCTGGCACAGCTCCAGCTGGCAGAGGAGAACGAGAACGCCGTCGATCGCCTGGTCCAGGAGCTCGGCTGCCCCACGCGCCGCATCCGCCAGTTTGCCGCCCGCGTGCTGCACCTGCTTGCCGAGCGCGATCCGCAGCGCGTCGTGCCCTGCGTGCCCGCGTTGATCGAGGCACTCGACCGCCCCGAGGCGCAGACCCGCTGGGAGGCCCTCGATGCCCTGACGGCGCTCGCCACCACCTGCCCTGAGCAGCTGGGCGATGCCTTTGAGGGCGCCGAGACTGCACTGTTCGACGAGATCTCCTCCACGCTGCGCTATGCCGCCTTCCGCCTGCTGTGCGTGTGGGGTGCCACGAGTGTCGAGCGTTCGCGCGAGGCTTGGCCCATCCTGGACGAGGCCATCCAGTGCTACCACGGCGACCTTGAGTATCGCGACATGCTCGGTTGCCTGTACGAGTTTTGCCAGGGCGAGATCGACGCCGAGGTTGCCGAGAAGCTTGCGCTGCGCCTTAAGTTCGATGCCGAGAACGGTAAGGGCAGCTATCTCAAGGCCCGTTCGAGCGAGATTTGCGAAATGCTTGTTAAACGTTTTGGCCTGGATCTCTCCAAAAAGAAGAAGCGTGCTAGCGTTAAAAAATCTGACGACGCCGAAGACGAGGAGTAACAGATTATGGCGCACGATGTAGTCCTGATTCCCGGTGACGGTATCGGTCCCGAGATTACGCAGGCCATGCGCCGCGTGGTCGAGGCCACCGGTGTCCAGATCAACTGGAACGTCCAGGAGGCCGGTGCCGGCGTCATGGACGAGTTTGGCACGCCGCTGCCCCAGCACGTCCTCGATGCGGTCGCCGAGACCAAGGTTGCCATCAAGGGCCCCATCACCACACCGGTCGGCACGGGTTTCCGCAGCGTCAACGTGGCCCTGCGCAAGCATTTCGACCTGTACGCCTGCGTGCGCCCCTGCCTGTCGCAGCCGGGTGACGGCTCGCGCTTCCGCGATGTCGACCTGGTTATCGTGCGCGAGAACACCGAGGACCTCTACGCCGGCATCGAGTTCGATGAGGGCGCTGCCGAGGTCGAGGAGCTCTCGCAGCTCGTCGAGCGTTCGGGCCAAAAGACCTTCGCCGCCGATTCCGCGATCTCGATTAAGCCGATCTCCATCGCCAAGAGCCGTCGCATTGTGGAGTATGCCTTTGAGTATGCCCGCCGCTGCGGCCGCAAAAAGGTGACGGCCGTGCACAAGGCCAACATCATGAAGGCGACCGACGGCCTGTTCCTGCGCGTGGCGCGCGAGGTGGCCGCCAACTATCCCGATATCGAGTTCAAC
>CAUGKA010000123.1 GCA_959599615.1 uncultured Collinsella sp.
GACGACCGCGTCATTGATGGGCTCACCCAGATCGACGATGCGGTCCTCACACAGGAGCTCGTAGCCGTCCTCGTAGGCCTCGGGATCCTCGGGCTCCTCGAAGAGGTAGAACCCCTCGATCTCGCCGGCGATATCAAACGAGGCAGGCTCCAGGCAACGGTCGCACTCGCCGATGGCGTGCGCGCGGACCATGCCCGTGAGCAAGACACCGGTACCGGCATTGGTAAAGACAACGTCGTAGTCGATGCCGTCCTGTAGCTGGTACTCCTTCTCGCCCACCGTGTAGGTGGCAACATCGACCTTGCCGGTCAGCGGATACGAATCACCAGGAAACTCGAGCTGCTCAGAAAGATCGACGGTAACGCTCGGGAACTCAGCCATTACCACTGACCATTCTGTTGGGCGGCACCCTCGTTGAGCTGCTGACGGCAACGGGTAACGGTGCCGGTCAGGCTCTTGAGGTTCTCCTCCAGGTGCGTAAAGACCTGCTCTGCGTAGTCCTCGGCAGCATAACGCGTCTCGCGCTCGTACTGCTGGGCACGATCGCGGATGTCGTCGGCCTGCTGCTGTGCCAAACGGACGATCTCCTGCTCACCGGCAATGGTGAGGGCCTGCTGCTGAGCGTCGGCGATGATGGAATCGGCCTGAGCGGCGGCGGAAGCCATAAGCTCCTCGCGCTCCTTAAGGATACGGCGGGACTTCTGCCACTCCTCGGGATAGCTCATGCGGATCTCGTCGAGGATGTTGAAGAACACGTCGGCGTCGATGACCTTGAACTGAGCGTTCTTGCCGAAAGGCGGCTTGGCTTCCTCGATCAGCCCTTCGAGCTCATCGACCAAGCTGACGATCCTATCGCCAGGAAAATTCTCGCCCGGCATCCGGTCTCCTTTCATAGGTAACATATCATCGTGCTAGTTTACCACATGCCACCAGGCAATAAAAAACGTCACGAAAAGCGGTGTCTGAGCGCTTCGACCACGTTGGGCGGGACAAACGTCGATACATCGCTGCCGAGCGAGGCGATCTGGCGAACGACCGAACTCGAGATATAGCCGTACTGCGGCGCACTCATGACAAAGATGGACTCCAGCTCGTTATCCAAGCGATAGTTGAGGTCTGCCTGCTGCAGCTCGTACTCAAAGTCGGTCATGGCGCGCAGGCCCTTGACCACGGCCCCCGCCCCCTGCTCGCGAGCGAAGTCGACCAAGAGGCCGGTAAAGGGCAGGACCTCGACGCCGTCGATATCACCGAGCGCCTCACGAGCCAGCGCTACGCGCTCATCCAGCATAAACGTGGTGCCCACACCGTTTTTACCCTGCGACTCGGCGACAGCGACGATCACGCTGGGAAAGATGCGGCGGGCGCGGCGGATGACGTCGATATGGCCAAACGTGATGGGATCGAAGGTGCCCGGGACGATCACGCGGTTGATGGTGTCATTCATGGGCGTTCTCCTGAACCGTCATGGCATCGTTGTTGTGAGCATCGGTGCCGGTGCAATCTTCCTCACCATCGTCATCGCCGACCCAACGAAGCAGGTCGACCGAGGTAATGCCGTAGCGCTTCTCGCGCACGATCTCAAAGCCTGCCGGATGCGCGCCCGCATCGGCGGCGGCATGCTCAAACAGGGCATAAGCGCCAGGTGCAAGCAGACCCTGCTGAGCCAGGTTCTGCAGCAGTATCTCGACCGGCTCGGCACCAAAAGCATAGGGCGGGTCGAGCAGGACCAGATCAAAGGGGCCGCCCGGCACACGACCGCGCGAGGCGCTCGCCAGCATGTCGCCCGTTACCACGCGCCAACGCGCACGGTCATGGCAGAGCGACTCGATATTCTTGGTAATGAGCCGCGCGGCATTCCGTTCGATCTCGAACGTCGTGAGCGAGCGGGCGCCACGTGAGAGCATCTCTAACCCTAAGGCGCCGGAGCCGCCAAAGGCGTCCAGCACGCGGACCTCGTCCAGATCGAAGTCAAATGCCGACATGACCATAGATGCGCATGCCTCGCGCACACGATCGGTCGTGGGGCGGGTGACATCGCGACCACGGGGCTCCTCGATCTTACGACCGCGCCATTCGCCGCCGATGATTCTCATCCTCCGCTGACCTCCTTAAAAATGTGTCGATATCGCATGGCGACCGCATCGCGCAGGGGGCGCGTCGCCACGGAGTCAAGGTTGCAAGCATACCGCAAGAGCTCGACCGCGTCCAAATGGGCCCACTCGATCAGCTCCTCGTCGGCATCCAGGTCGACAAAGCGCAGGGTCACACCGCCATGCTGGCGGTACCCCAGGATTTCGCCCTCGTGGCGCAGACGAAGGTCCATCTGGGCGAGCGTAAAGCCGTCCGAGGTCTTTTCGAGCGACTGGAGACGGTCTTGCGCCGCCGAAGCGCCGCCGTTGCCCTTGGAGTGCGTCATGACCAGGCAGGTGCCCGACACGCTGCCGCGGCCCACGCGGCCGCGCAGCTGGTGCAGGGCCGCCAAGCCAAAGCGCTCACCGTTCTCGATGACCATGACGGTGGCGTTGGGCACGTCGACGCCCACCTCAACCACCGTAGTCGAGACGAGCACGTCGATCTCGCCGCGCTTGAAGGCATCGATAACCTGGTCCTTCTCCCCCGCTGGCATGCGGCCGTGAAGGCGCTCGATGGCAAGACCCGGCAATGCCAGACGCAGGCGATCGAGCTCGGTCGCCGTATCGTGCAGCGGCACGGGGACCGTCACGCGGCCCTCGTCGTCGCGGGCGATACCGGGCACGTCCTCCAGATCATCGGCCGAGTCACTCGGCTCCACGAGCGGGCAAATCACGTAGGCCTGCTGACCCTTTTCATGCGCCTCGCGGATGGCGCCATAGGCAAGGTCGCGACTCGACTCGGTAAGCACGCGTGTCGTCACGCCAGCGCCAGGGACGGGCCGATGGCGGATGATACTCGTGTCCAGATCGCCGTAGACCGAAAGCGCCAGCGTACGCGGGATGGGCGTTGCCGTCATAACGAGCAGATCGGCACCGGGGCCCTTCGCGCGCAAGGCATTGCGTTGGCCGACGCCAAACCGGTGCTGCTCATCGATGACTACGAGCGACAGATACTTAAACGCCACGTTATCCGAAAGGACCGCGTGGGTGCCAAAGAGGACATCGAGCTCGCCCGATTCCAACTGGGCATGGATCCGCTCGCGCTCGGCCGCCGGCGTGGCGCCCGTCAGGAGCGCCCAGGTCATACCAGCCTGCGAGAGCAAGGGGCCGGTCTTATCGGCATATTGACGCGCCAGCACGCCCGTGGGCGCCATAACGCAGGCCTGCGTGCCGCTATCGGCAGCCACAGCCAGCGCGCAGGCGGCAACAGCGGTCTTGCCGGTACCGACATCGCCCAGCAGCAGGCGGTTCATCACGCGCCCGCCATCGCACATATCGCGCAGGATATCTTGGAACGCGGCCTGTTGCTCGTCGCTCAGCGAAAACGGCAGGGCCTGCTTAAGCGCGGCCAGGTGCTCGCCCGCGGCGTGGGCATAGGGTACCACATCGACCAGGCCGCCGTCGTTGCGCAGGCGCAGCGCCAGCTGCAGGTAGAGGCACTCCTCGTAGGCAAGCCGTGCGCGCGCGATATCGCGCTCAGCCATGCTCGAGGGAAAATGGATCGATCGAAGCGCACGGGCATTGCTCATCAGGCGGCGCTTGACGCGCAAGCGTGCGGGAATCGGATCGAAGGGATTGCCGACGACCTCGAGCGCGCCACTTACGATGCGGCGCATCCACGCCTGGCTCACGCCGTCACTCACATAATGGACCGGCAAAATGGTGCCCGCAGCACGCCCCTCATCGAGCTTTTCAAAGTGCGGCGAGGCCATCTGCTTAAAACCGTAGGCAAACTCAACCTTGCCCATCACGGCCAGGCGGTCGCCCTGCTTAAGCTGCTGGGCAATCCAAGGCTGACGGAAAAAGGCGACCTGCAGCACGCCCGTCTCATCAACGAGTGAGACCTCGGTCACCTGCATGCGCGGACGCGGCTTCTTTTGAACGATACGGTCGACCGTGGCGATGATGGTGCACACGGTACCGATGGGCGCCATCTCGATGGACCAGGAGCGCGTAAAGTCCAGGTATCGATGAGGGATATGGAGAAGGAGGTCCCCCACCGTCCGAATTCCCAGACGGCGAAGGGCCTCCTCACGTTTACCCGAAACATATTTGAGTCGCGCGATATCCTCGTCGAGCGCATTGCTCTGGGCAAAGCGATCCGAGACGCGCGGCACGGAGCAGAGCTCGGACATAGGCAGATGCCTACTCGATCGAGAAGATCACGGGATAGAGCGGCTGCTCGCCACGATGGGCGTCGATCTCCAGGTCGGGCTGAGCCTCCTCGATAGCGTCGACGATCTCCTGGAAGGCTTCATCGGACAGCTCCTCGCCGGCCAGAATCGTCAGCGCGTCGCCCTCCTCTTCCTCCTGCATGCGGTTGATGCAATCGAGCGTGACCTGCTTCACGTCGGAGCCGACGACATCGATGGAGCCGGCAATGATGCCCATGACGTCACCGGAGTGAATTGGCGAACCGTCGGAGGCGCTGGAGTCGCGCACGGCGCGGGTGACCTCGCCATCGCGGACCTCGCTGATGGCGTCGACCATAGCGGCGACGGCATCCTCGAGCTCGGAATCGGGCAGGACCGCGAACAGCGCGGAGAAGGCCTGCGGAACGGTCTTGGTGGGAACGACGGCGACCTTCTTGTCGGTGCAGGCTGAGGCAGCGGCCTCAGCGGCCATGCGGATGTTGCCGTTGTTGGGCAGAATGATGATCGAGGTCGCGTTGACCTGGTCAACAGCGCCCAGCAGGTCTGCAGTCGAGGGGTTCATGGTCTGACCACCCGACACGATCACGTCGACGCCGAGGGACTTGAGGATGTCTGCCTCGCCGGACCCAGCGGCAACGGCGACAAAGCCCAGCGCCTTGGCGGGCTCGGCGGCCTTTTCCTGGTCCTCATGAATCTTGGCGGTACGGTCGTGGGCCTCCATCTCCATGTTGTGGATAAAGACCTCGTAGATCTGACCAAGCTGAAGCATGTGCTCGAGCACCAGGTTGGGGGTGTTGGAGTGCACGTGGATCTTGTAATCGGGGTAGGCGCCCACGAGTAGCTCACAGTCGCCCATGGAACCCAGGAACTTAAGGCACTCATCCTCGTCAAAGGGAGCGTCAGCCTTAAAGAGGAACTCGTTGCAGTAGCGGAACTCCGAGCCCTCCCAGTCGTCGTTGGCCTCGATCTCAACGCGATTGAGGGCCGCGTCGCGGGCAGAGCCAGCGGAATCAAACGTGGCGGAGAAATCCTCGACAACGGTGCTGCGGCCAAGCGCGGCGGCAACAAAGTTCTCCAGGAAGATGGCAAAGCCAAAGGCGCCGGAGTCGACCACGCCGTTCTCCTTCAGAACGGGCAGAAGGTCGGGCGTGCGAGCGACAGACTGATATGCCTCGACGACGATAGCGTCGAGCGCGTCCTCGGCCGAGAACTTCTTCTTTTCGCACTCGTCGGCCTTGGTCGAGACATCGCGCAGCACCGTGAGAATCGTGCCCTCGATGGGCTTACGGACGGCCTGGAAGGCGACCTTGACGGCGCGGCGGAACGCATAGGCGATGTTGGCGGACGTGATGGGCTCATCAGCAGAGACGAGACCCTCGGCCACGCCGCGCAGGATCTGAGAGGTGATGACGCCGGAGTTGCCGCGGGCACCCATCAGGGAGCCGTGGGTGATGGCGCCGGCGATGGCCTCCATATCGGCATCGGCGGGAAGGGCGGAAAGCTCCTTGGTCACCGAGGCGAGCGTGAGCGACATGTTGGTACCGGTGTCGCCGTCGGGTACGGGGAAGACATTGAGCTTGTTGATCTCCTCGGCCTTGTCGGAAACAGCAGCCGCAGCGATCGGAAAACAGGTGCGAATGGTCTTTGCAATCATGGGTATTTGAATCTCCGTTTTCGGATGCTAGTTCAGACGGCTCTTGAGCGCGTCGATGTGAATGCCGATCTTAAGGCTGGCGGGATCGATCTGGGCGATCTCCTGCAGGGTGAAGGCAACGGAGCTCGAAAGATTGTGGCAGACGGACTTCATGTTGACGCCGTTCTCGAGCACGACGTGAAGATCGACCGTAAGGCCGTTCTCGTCGGCGGAGACAAGCACGCCCTTGCGGAGGCGCTGACCGGCAAGCAGGCGCACGCTCTCGGCGCCCTGGAGCTGCTCAGCCATACCGACGACGCCATAGCAC
>CAUGKA010000124.1 GCA_959599615.1 uncultured Collinsella sp.
TGGGAGGATGAGCACGGTCGCATTCCCAAAGACGCTTTCGTCGCCTTCCGCTCCGACTGGTCCAAGCTCGCCGACCTCGAGAACAAGGACGAGGACGGCCATCCCCACTACCCCGGCTGGAACCTCGACGCCATCAAGTGGCTCGTTGAAGAGCGCAACATCGGCGCCATCGGCCACGAGCCGGCTGACACCGACCCGGCGAGCGTGACCACGCGTGAGGACGCCTACCCCTACCCCGGCGAACAGTACATCCTCTCGGTCGACCGCTATCAGATCGAGGTCATGGACCATCTAGACGAGCTTCCCGCCACGGGCGCCGTCATCTTCTGCACCTTCCCCAAGGTGCGTGATGGCGTCGGATATCCCGCACGTGTCTTTGCGGTCTGCCCCGCGTCATAAGTTCCCATGCGTTTGTTCTTCTAAATACGGCCATCCGGTGCACGCGACATGGCCCGGCGGCATACAATCCATCAGGCGCCCCATACGCGGGCGCCTTTTTATGGGGAGATGATTCACATGCAGATCAACAAGGTCGCCTTCATCGGCAAGGGCGGCGTGGGCCTGCTCTACGGCAGCATGATCGCCCAAGCGCTCGGCAACGACGCCGTCGAATACGTTATGGACGACGCGCGCTTTGAGCGCCACGCGGGTGATGCGCTCACCGTCAACGGCAAGCCCTGCGCGCTCAAGTCCGTCCGCGCGAGCGAGGCGACGCCCGTCGACCTGGTCATCCTCACGGTCAAGACAACCGGGCTCGATGTGGCGCTCAAAACCCTGGAAAGCGTCGTGGGACCCGACACGCTGATCGCGTCGCTGTGCAACGGCATCACGAGCGAGCAGAAGATTGCCGAGCGCTTTGGCTGGGAGCACACCGTCCTTGGTATCTGCCAGGGCATGGACGCCGTATTCCTCAACGGGGAGCTCACCTATACCAATGCCGGCGAGATCCGCTTTGGTGCGGCAGCGGGCACCGACCCCGCAACCGTTATCGCCATCGACGAGCTCTACACGCGTTGCGGCATCGCCCATACCGTCGAGCGCGACATCGCACATCGCATGTGGGCCAAACTCATGCTCAACGACGGCATCAACCAGACCTGTATGGCCTACGGCGGCACCTACGGAAGCGCTACGGAGCAGGGCTCCGAGCAGCTCCGCAGTTTTGTCTCCGCCATGCGCGAGACGCTTGCAGTCGCCAATGCCGAGGGCATCGAGCTCACCGAGGCAGACCTAACGCAGATGGTGCGTCTCATAAAAGGGCTCGATCCCGCCGGCATGCCCTCGATGGCGCAAGACCGCATCGCTCAACGCAGAACCGAGGTCGAGGAATTTGCGGGTACCATCTGCCGCCTCGCGGCCAAGCACGGTATCCAGGTGCCGCAAAACGAATGGCTCTATTCGCGCATCCGCGAAATCGAGGCCAGCTGGTAACGCCGCCGTACCGCATCCAACAGTCTCAATAGCAAAAACCGCCGCAAAGGGCACTCCCCTTGCGGCGGCTTCCTTCTTCATCTATGGGCAAAACCAGCTTCACAACGGCTAGCGCCGCACCTGCGGCGTCTCGTCCTCGTCATCGCGGCAAAGGGTCACGCCCGCACTTCCCAGCAGCGCTGCTGCGATGAGCGCGCCGACCACAATAGGAGCAGCCCCGCACGAGCCCTGCATGCCTGCGACAAACGCAGCTGTAGGGCCAAGACAGCCAAGTACCAATGCGACGGCGGCGATAGCGATATCTCGAGCGTTCATGAGACCACTTCCTCCACGAGAAAGACCTTATTTCTCATGAACCAGTGTGCCCCGCATGCATACGCCCAGCGTACCGCCACGGTAAGGGCTCTGTTAACTCAAACGCACATAAAGAAAGGGCGGCTTTACGTTGCCTAAAAGCTCAGCAAAGACGCCCGCCCATCATGTGCCTATTTTGCTCTGATGGCAGATTACCAACCGGTATAGTAGTCGGTGGTTCCGGCAGCACAGCCGGAGTCATAGACCTTGCACTCGCCCTTGGAACCGGTAAACGTGGAGCCTTGGGCCTTATCGCCCGCGGCAACGACGTAGTAGCCATCGGAATCGCGCCAAAAGCCCTCGGAATCCTGCGTCCATTCGCCCGTGCGGTGGTGATACAACACGTTGCTGCTGTAATAAGTCTCGCGGCGGCCGTTATAGTTATTGACGCCGCTCGAGCGCGTCAGACCCGAGCCGTTCGCGTAATACGCAGCAGACGTGTAAGACAAGCCGGAGCAGGCGTTGTAATACGAAGCCTGGGCGGCCTCGGCGGCCTCGGCCTCGGCTGCGGCGGCCTCGAGCGCTTCGCGCTTGGCATTCTCAAGCGCAGTGCGCAGCTCATCGAGCTCGGTCGACTTCGTGTCGACCTCCCCCATCGTCAACAGACTACCCGCACCGTCGATACAACCCTGCAGCACAGCGCGCTCGTCATCGGTAGCATAGTCGCCATACATATTCATAATGATCTGAGCGCGCATCTCAAGGGAATCGCGCTTGGCCTCCATCGAGGCGTTCCACTCCTGCATGGAACCATAACCATCGCCGCGATAATCAACGGGCTGTACCAGCGTCGCCTCGGACGGCGTAGATCCAACCGTATCGGACAGTGTTGCCGCGTGGGCATCAGTTGCGCCGGCGCCTGCCAAAAGTGCCACGGTCAGAGCGGCGGAAAGGGCAGCGGCTTTCGGTTTTCGTGAATCGATCCTCATGTAGCTGGAAACCTCCGTAGTGCGTTTTTGCTGCGTTTGAGCTGCGTGTGATTCGATCGCGCTGCATAGTACCTCGAGCAAATCGCGACCTGCGGTTTTACTCAAAAGGCGCACGTCAATTGCGTAAAACTCACATCCTCTCAACAGGAGTTTTCCACAACTCAAATGCATAAAGCATGCCAAAAACCCTGTAATAGCGCCCTTCCTATGCAAAAAAGACGCCTGCGCAACCATTGCTTGCGCAGGCGCCTTGAGCAGGCATTTATGCAGTTATACCTATCGAGTCGCAAGGGGTCCTTGCACAAGTCGCCTTACTCGTCCAGCACGGCGAAGGCCTGCTTCAGATCCCAAATGATGTCCTCGGCGTTCTCGGTACCGATGGAAAGACGGATCGTGGAGGGCGTGATGTTCTGCTCGGCGAGCTCCTCGGCAGAGAGCTGGGAGTGCGTGGTGGTAGCCGGGTGCACGACGAGCGACTTGACGTCGGCCACGTTGGCGAGCAGCGAGAACACCTGCAGATGATCGATGAACTCCCAGGCAGCCTCCTGGCCACCCTTAATCTCAAAGGTGAAGATCGAAGCGCCGCCGTTGGGGAAGTACTTCTGATAGAGCTCGTGATCGGGGTGCTCAGGCAGGCTCGGGTGGTTCACCTTGGCAACGTGGCTGTCGCCGGCAAGGAACTCAACGACCTTCTTGGTGTTCTCGACATGACGGTCAACGCGCAGCGACAGGGTCTCGGTGCCCTGGAGCAGGACCCAGGCGTTGAACGGGCTGATGCAGGCACCCTCGTCACGCAGCAGGATGGCGCGGACATAGGTTGCGAAGGCGGCGGGACCGGCAGCCTCGGCAAACGAGACGCCATGGTAGGAGGGGTTGGGCTCAGCGATCTGGGCGTACTTTCCGCTCGCCTTCCAATCGAAGTTACCGCCGTCGACGATCACACCGCCCAGCGAGGTGCCGTGGCCGCCGATGAACTTGGTTGCGGAGTGGACAACGATGTTGGCGCCATGCTCCAGCGGACGGAACAGATACGGGGTGCCGAAAGTGTTGTCGACGACAACCGGCAGACCGTGCTTCTTGGCGATCTCGGAGATGGCGTCGATGTTGGGGATGTCAGAGTTGGGGTTGCCGAGCGTCTCGAGATAGATGACCGTGGTGTTGTCCTTGATGGCACCCTCAACCTCTTCCAGGTTATGGGCATCGACAAACGTGGTCTCGACGCCAAACTGGGAGAGCGTATGCTCCAGCAGGTTGTAGGAGCCACCGTAGATGGTCTTCTGAGCCACCACGTGGTCACCGGCCTGGGCAAGAGCCTGCAGGGTATAGGTGATGGCAGCAGCGCCGGAGGCGACGGCAAGACCTGCCACGCCACCCTCGAGTGCGGCGATACGGTCCTCGAAGACGCCCTGGGTGGAGTTGGTCAGACGGCCGTAGATGTTACCGGCGTCGGCAAGACCAAAGCGATCGGCGGCGTGCTGGGAGTTGCGGAACACATAGCTCGTGGTCTGGTAGATAGGCACGGCGCGGGAGTCGGATGCGGGGTCGGCGCTCTCCTGGCCAACATGAAGCTGCAGGGTATCGAAACCAAAGGCGTGCTCGGGGTTGTTGATGAACTGGCTCATGATGATCTCCTTGATCGAACGAAAGTAAATAAATAAGAGAGAAGTAAGTCGCTGTCTCCTGATCACGCCGACGGGCGCAAACAGGAGCCCGGCATTCGTCTTGGTAAGCAGTTCATATGCGGTCCTCCTTTTGACATCCCGGTTCCGTGGTCGGCTTAATTACCTACCGCCTTTGTGTGTTTTGAATAGTACGAGCATTGTTTCGCTCGGTCAATCACTTAAAAGCGCTAACCTGTTATCGGTTTTTTAGATAGCCATCGAAAGGACGGGCACCGATGACCCTCCAGCAGCTTCGTTTTCTTATCGCCGTGGCAGAGTCCGGCTCAATCAACGCCGCAGCTCAGCGCCTCTATACCGCTCAGTCCAACATCTCAAACGCCGTCAAAAGCCTAGAACAAGAGCTCCATCTGGAAATCTTTACGCGCTCCAGCCGCGGCGTCACGCTCACCAACGACGGCACCGAGCTTTTGGGCTATGCGCGCCAGGTCGTAGAGCAGGCCGACATGCTCGAGGCACGCTACGAGGACGGTGGCGCCCCGCAAGCCCGCCTCGCCATTTCCGCCCAGCACTACGCCTTTTCGGTCGAGGCCTTTGTCAACGTAGTCGAGCGCTGCCGCGACAGCAAGTTCGAGTTCATCATGCGCGAGACCACCACATCGCAGATCATCGATGACGTCCGTGCGTTTCGCAGCGATATCGGCATTCTGTATCTGGATGACTTTAACGCCCGCGTTCTGCAGAAGGCCTTCGCCGATGCCCGCGCAAGCTTCCATCCCCTCTTCGACGCGACGGTCCACGTCTTCGTTAGCGAGCGCCACCCGCTCGCACGCCGCCCGCAGCTGTCCCTTGCCGACCTCACGCCCTATACGCGCTACAGCTTTGAGCAGGGAACCTCAAACTCCTTCTATTACGCCGAGGAACCTTTTAGCTATATCCCTTGCGACCGCAACATACGAATCTCGGACCGCGGAACACTTACCAACTTACTTATCACGCCGAACGGTTACACCCTGTCGACCGGTGTCCTCTCCAATGAAATGCAATGGGGCATGGCATCGATCCCGCTAGCAGACGCCCCAACGATGCACGTTGGCTACATCATGCACGACGAGCGCAAGCCCTCTCTCCTCTTGCAGCAATACCTCGACGAGCTCAACCGCATCATCCATGCCAACTAACAGTCGGAAGACGGGGTAGAAATCGTAGATTGCTGGCCCCCGGCGGGCATGGCGCTACAATGGTCACTCACACGAAACGTACCCAACGAAAGGAAGCCCGTGAAGGTCATCATCTATACCGACGGCTCGGCCCGATCAAATCCGGGACGCGGCGGCTACGGCGCCGTGCTCAAATACACCAACCCCGCCGGCAAGACCTTTACCTCCGAGCTTTCGCGCGGCTACGCCAAGACCACCAACAACCGCATGGAACTCATGGCCGTTATCGTGGCGCTCGAGGCGCTCAACCGCCCCTGCGAGGTCGAAGTCCATTCTGATTCGCAGTACGTCGTCAACGCCTTTAACAAGCATTGGATCGACGGCTGGAAAAAGCGCGGATGGAAAACCGCCAACAAGCAACCCGTCAAGAACCGCGACCTGTGGGAGCGCCTACTCACCGCCAAAAGCAAGCACAAGGTTGAGTTCATCTGGGTTAAGGGTCACGCCGGTCACGAGCTCAACGAGCGCTGCGATGAGCTCGCCACCACGGCGGCCGACGGCAGCAACCTCGATATCGACGCCGGCTTTAACGAGAGCGACCTGTAATAGCGTTTTCGCGCAGCTTTATATCCCCACGCGCTACACTCATCCTGTAGACCAAACAACGCAAGGGGGACGTATGCTGCGCATCGCGACCATCGGCACATCCATGATCACCGACGACTTTATCCAAGTCGTCAACGCCAACG
>CAUGKA010000125.1 GCA_959599615.1 uncultured Collinsella sp.
CCTGCCAATCGACCATGGGATAGTGGCTCAGCACGATTTTTTGACGGTCGATCTTGAGCACGCAAATGGGCGGCTCGACGATAAAAGCATCCGCCACCGCAGGCTGCGTCCAGTCTTTGTCATGGTTGCCGGGCAGCAGATGGACGCGCTTGCATGCAATGCTTTTGCGCAGCTCGTAGGCATCTTGGACCGTCATCTTAAAGCTGAAGTCACCCAAAATGTAAAGCTCGTCATCCGCAGCGACCTTGCTATTAATGCTAGCGACCATGGCGTCGTTCATCTGCCCAACAGTCGACCAAGGCCTGTCGGCGAGCCGCAGCATGTTCTCGTGCCCAAAGTGGGTATCGCTGGTAAACCAGATCATGGGGACCTCCTAACGCTCTTGCTCAAAATAGTCACTCGCCGTCTCATCCTGCCCATCGGCACATCGCGCTTCGATCGGCACGATATCTTGGTAGATAAGACGATGCTTGTCATCGCGCCATTCATCGTCATGGTAATGGCCAAAGAACCAGGTGCGGTAGTCGAGCCGCCCGTCGAGCTCGCCCAAAAAGGCCTGCAGCGAATCGTCGTAGAACTCGCGATTGCACTCCATGCACAGCTCGTCAGCCAAATCGACCGGCGCCTCGTGCGTCACAACATAGTCGACCTTCCAGCCCGCGCGATCGAGCGAGGCGCGACAGTGTTTGATCTCGCGCTCACTCGGCATCTCCTCGGGCCACCACGTCTTTCCCTCCTGACGCCACTGTTTGTCATGGCTCGCGGCGCCACCCATGGCGAGCACCGTGGTCCCCGTGATGTCGAACACCTCGCCGCGCATCAGGTGCAGCACGTGCGGGCGAACCTCGTGAACGAGGCCCCCGTTCCACTCACGCATTGGCAGCCCCGCCAGCAGATGATGGTTCTCGTGATTGCCGTCGACAAAACACGTGGTCCAGGGCTTGGACTCAAACCAGTCGAGCCAGTATTTGTCGGTGTTCGAGCCGCTCCATATAAAGCCACAGTCGCCGGCAACGATGACAACGTCATCGCGCGTCAGCGTTCGACCCAATGGCCAAACGCGCGACGAGAAGCGACTCGCCCCATACTCGGCAACACCGTGAACGTCTCCGGTAACGAAAATAGACATCAAACAACACCTCCGTGCTGTGCGACTCTGGACAAATCAATGGAAGAAATTGCAGGCCGGGCCGGCATCTGTATCCCTTAGGGCTTACCCTTCGTTCTTCCATCCAAACGGATCAAACACCCAAAAAACTAGATCGAGCACACTGTTGGCGGGCAGCATGTTGGGCAGGGCGTCTTGCCTCGCTTGAGTGCAGCCGCTAATGGTACGCTTGTTTTAATGGCGTTTTGAGGAAGGCTTTTGCACCCCGTAGAACGGTGGTAAATCTTGCCGTTCTTAGTGACGATTACCTTGATTTTTGAGGTATCCACACTGCGGGGCTCGATGGGCGCAGCCACCTCTTGACGAGCCGGTGCCGTTTTCCAAGGCTTGCCTCTCGAAAAACCAAAATCGCAGAATCGATTGATATAGCTGTCGAAACATCCATCGAACAGCAACCCCGTTGCCAGACCCGCCATGAATCCGCAGGCGATCGCGGCCTCTCCTCTTATTTGCATATATCCCTCCTTAATCAATCTTGAAGAAAAAGGCGGCGCGCGTCGCAGAGCCCATGCCCCTGCGGTGCGCGCCAAAAACAGCGCGCTTCCCTGTCCCTAACGGATCAGCTGGCGGCGCTTATCGGACAGGAATACGCTGGCGGCCACCAGGACCGTGCCGCCGATCACGAAGGTCTCACCCAGCAGCTCGGACGCATCGCCCGTGGCGGGCATCGCCGTCTGCCAAGTCGTGGCCTCGGTCTTTGCCTCCGCATGCTTGGCCTGGTACGTCACTTGCGTGACGGGCTGGGTCTGCTCGCCGTTTCCGCGGTCGGCGGCCTCTTGGCGAGCGATCTCGGCGTTAAGCTCGGCAATAGCCTGGTCGAGCTCGACCTTGGCGGCGGTGTAGTTGGCGAGCGCCTCCAAGTATGCCGGCGCCACGGCATCCGTCGCAGCCACGGCGTCATCGAGTTCGGCCTTGGCGGTCGCGGCACGCTCGGCGGCATCGTGGGCCGCAGCGATCTTGGCGTTAAGTACCTCGTCCGCATCGTCAGTGCTGCCGTTGACAATGGCTTCGGCAATATTGATTCTGCGCAGGCGGGCAACCGCGGCGGCAGAGGCGTCGCGCGCGACAGTCGCATCCACCACGGCATCGTCAGCCTCCACCACGTCATACTCGGCATCGCTCACGGCCATCGCCGCTGCATCGAGCGCGGCATCGGCAGTCGCTTTGTCCCCAGTGGCCTTGGCAAGTGCTGCGGCGGCATTCTTAAGCTGAGAGGCGCGGGCGGCAGCTGCATCAGATTTTGCCTGAGCCGTTGCCACGACGGCGTCGGCATCGCTTGCAGTCCGCTGCGCCATATCGAGCTCCACTTGAGTGGCAGCAGCATCGATGCCTGCCTGATCGGCATCGCCTTGGGTGGCAAGAAGTTCGGCCTCCGCCTCGCGCTGATTGGCACGCGCGCTTTCGAGTGCAGACGACGCCGCATCAAACGCACGCTGAGCAGCGGCGATATCGGCTGAGTACGCCGCTAGCTCATCCTGGGCCGCGGCAAGTGCATCCCGTTTGTCGCCAACACCGGCACGAGCGGCGTCCAGTGCGCGCTTGGCAGCAGCCACCTTGCCCTTGGCAATGTCGAGCTCGCCAGACTTGGCGGCCACGGCGTCCTGCGCTGCCGCAACAGCGGCGTTGGCAGCGCTCAAATCGGCGCGGGCATCGCTGACGGCACGCGCGGCGGCGTCAGCTGCAGCCTGCTTTTGCGCCACGGCAGCCTGGGCCTCCGAGGCCTTGGTTGCCGCGACATCAACGTTAGCGGCAGCGCGCTCAACCTGGGTTTGCTTTGCTGCAACGGCCTGCGATGCTGCACTCACCTTGCTGCCGGCATCGTCGGCAACGCCCTGCGCCACAGCAAGCTCCTTGCGTGCCGCATCCACGCCCTGCTCGGGATTTGCCAACGAGTCACACCACGCATTCAACGCAGCCTCATACTCTGCAACCGTCATCGGATTGAGGTTATACGGCTTATACCATTGACCAGAATATACAAATGTTTGCGCCTGTGTACTCCCGTACAGCGTCCCTCGCGTGCAAACGCCCATGCCCGTCACGGTGTAATCGGGGTTGATCACGTTGATGTAATGTCCGACCGAAGGGTTTGGTCCACCGTGCAGTGCGGCGTAGTTATCAATCTGGGAGCTATGCGCTGTATAGAAATCGTAAGCGGCCTTTCCCGTAAGGCCCGACGCGCCCAGCGAGGCGGCGGCAGCATCAAAGATGGCCTTCTCCTGATCGACCCACTGCTTAAACGGATTGCTTCCGTAGTTCCACGCCACATTCTCGCCCACGTTAAACTGCTGAGCGTGCGCGACCTTCGTATCGGAGAAGTTCGCGTCGGCGATGGCGGTCGCCATCATGGCATATGTCACCTTGAGCTCGCCTAGGCCAACGCTTGCGCGATACTCGTTGCACGCTTTGAGCCACACAACCGCCTGCTTCATATTGGTCAGGCTCGTCGCGTCGACTTCCTCGCCCACCTTGTTGTAGCCAGCGAGTTTGCAGTTGAGGATGATATCCGCCGCATCGTCGGCACCCACACTCTTAAAGAATGCGATGGCACCCTGGCGGTAGTTCTCCGCCGATGCATTCGCCGTTGCCTGCGCGGCATCGAGCTTGGCCTGGGCCTGAGCCACAGCTTGGTCGGCCTGCCGCTTTTGGGCCTTCGCTTGATCGAGCGCCTTATCGGCAGCGTCTTTCTCGTCCTTGGCTGCCGAGAGCTTGGCCTGGGCATCGGCCAACTCCGTAAGCGCGGAGGCATGATCGGCCTTAGCCTGGTCAAGGGCGGCATCGGCTGCCGTCTTGGCGGCAGCAGCGTCATCCAACTTGGCCTGGGTAGCGGCAGCAGCCTGTTGCTGAGCGGCGAGTGTCTGCTGAGCAGCCTGCACCTCGCCCTCGACGGCAGCCACCTCTTGCTCGACGGCAGCAAGCTCGCTCTCGCGCTGCGACTGCGTGGCCTTGGCGGCCGTTAGCGCCTCGGACGCAGCGGTCACCTTTGCCTTGGCGGCCTCGTACTCTGGGCCCGCAGCGCCCTGCTCGGCTCGGTCCAGATCGGCCTTGGCCGCGTCATAGCTCGCCTGCGCGGCATCCACATCCGCATCTGCCGCGGCCTTTGCCTGCTGAGCTGTCGAAAGCTTGCCCTGTGCGTCCTGCCGCTTGGCAGCGGCGTCAGCAGCAGCGACCTGAGCATCCGAGAGCTTAGCCTGCACATCAGCTGCCGACTGCTTTGCCTGCTCCAAATCACTCGCGGCCTGCTCTGCGGCAGCCTGGGCGGCGGCTACGGCCTCGGGCGTGGCATCGGATGCAGCGGCCTGTGCGGCCTCAAACGCAGACTGGGCATCGGCAGCCGCCTTCTGGGCGACAGCCAGGGCTTCGTCCTTGTCCGTCAGGCTCCTCTTGGCGGCATCAAGCGCAGCCCGAGCGTCCTCAAGCGCCTTGACGTCAAGATCGGCCTTATCCTGCGCGGCACCCATCTGCTTTTCCAGCTCGGCCGAGGCAGCAGAAGCCGCGCTCTTGCTCGCATCGCAAGCCGCATCATAGACACCCTGCGCCTGCTGCTGGTTGACGGCGGCAGCATCGTAGGGAGCAGCAGCCGCTTCCAGATCGGCCTTGGCGGTAGCAGCCTTGGCGCGCGCCGCATCAACTGCAGCCTGCAGATCGGCGACCTTTTGCGCCGCAGACACGGCGCCCACGCCAGCACCGGCGGCCGCAGCGCTCGTCAGCGGCGACATCACCGCAGCCGTTGCGCCCGCGGCGCCAATGCCATCCGCACCCTGCGCCGCCGCGGTCAGAGGCGACAGCAGCGAGCCGCCCGTCATGGCAATCGTCGCCGCAGCAACCGTCGCCACGCGCCCAGCCGCCCTGGCCTTACCCAAGGCCTTGCCGTTCATGTCCTTGTTCATGTTCTTGCTCATTGCCGATTCCTTCCCACGGTGAGCCGTTGTTTGACACAGATAGTCGATCTAACTTGCCCCGCTAAAAAGAGGTGATAACGGGGTAATTAAATCGGAGGAGTTGGAGACAAGCCCACATCCATCAGCGGATGCCGAGCTCATACTCCCGCTCGCGCTCAATATCATTCATGTACTCATAATCTTCGGAGCTAAGCTCTGAATCATCTTGAGCAAACATGTAGTTCTCGGCCTTAGAACAAATACTGTAACCGCAGATGGTATTGAGATCGATATGGTCGGTATTGTCGTTGTAAAGGGGGAAAATTCTGCTGGTCATGCTCAAGTACCTCTTAACATAAACTGAAAACTCATTTGCTTGGTCTCTTTTTGAGACCCCATCTGATGTGCTATGGCTGCAGTATATGTTCTCCCCTTTTACAATGCAAGCATAATTTCAAAAAGTTCTAGGAGCGATAATTGCGCGACACCATCACTTGCCGCCACCGACATCCCCCACCGCGCCCTCACGCGCAGCGCACTCGTTGAGATACTTGACCGGAATCGGCCACCTGGAGGGAGCTCCGTAGCGCGAAAGCCCCACATTGACCAGCTGAACCAGCAGCTCGGACAGATCATCACCTTCGAGCACCTCAATCGAGCGTACATGGATCGCCGTTGCCACATCCTCTTTGGTGCCGTTGTTGACGCCGACAAAGTAGCAGGTCATCCCTGCGCGTTCGAACGTTCCAATGCCGTAATAGGGCGAGTTGTAACTCTCGAAAAACTCCTTCTTACGACCCGCCTTACCCGTAAGCTGGTAATCGCGCACCAAGTTCACGAAGTCGCTAGAGAAGGTCGTCAAGCCCGTATCCCGCACGCGTGCGAGCATAGCGCGTCCGCCCGCCCGCACGTCAAAGATATAGGCGTCCTTGTCGAGCTTACCCTCGGCCGTCAGCAGCTCAAGCTCCATCTCGTCCACGGGACCGTCCTCGATCGGATGTGAGGCGTAGTCCATGGCCCCGTCCGCACCGATCGTCAACGTCGCAAGGCGCTCATCTAGCTCAACCTTATC
>CAUGKA010000126.1 GCA_959599615.1 uncultured Collinsella sp.
CTCGCCGAAGCGCTGGCCGCCGAACTGGGCCTTGCCGCCCAGAGGCTGCTGGGTAACCAGGCTGTAAGGGCCAGTCGAACGGGCGTGGATCTTGTCGTCGACCATGTGGCCGAGCTTGAGGATGTAGGACGTACCCACGGTAATGGGCTCGCGGAACTCCTCGCCGGTACGGCCGTCGAACAGACGGGTCTTGCCGCGCTCGTCAAGCTGGGTGACGAACTCGGGGCGCATGTGATCGCCAAAGGCAGCGGTGGCCTTGTTGAGCATGTTCTTGTTGGCACGACGAATGACCTCGGCGATCTCGTCCTCCTTGGCGCCGTCGAAGACGGGCGTTGCGGTGAAGAACGGACCGGGGACGTACTTGTCGGAGTCGGCCTGCTCGGTATCCCAACCGCAGGCAGCAGCCCAGCCAAGGTGGCACTCGAGCAGCTGGCCGACGTTCATACGCGAAGGAACGCCCAGCGGGTTGAGGATAACGTCGATCGGGGTACCGTCAGCCATGTAGGGCATGTCCTCGACCGGCAGAACGTTACAGATAACACCCTTGTTGCCGTGGCGGCCGGCGATCTTATCGCCCTGCTGGATCTTACGACGCTGGGCGACGTAGACGCGCACCTGCTCGTTGACGCCGGGGGCCAGGTCGTCGCCGTTCTCGCGGCTAAAGCGGACGACATCGATGACGCGGCCGTAAGCGCCGTGAGGCATCTTAAGGGAGGTATCGCGGACGTCGTGGGCCTTGGCACCGAAGATGGCGCGCAGCAGGCGCTCCTCGGCGGTCAGAGCGCTCTCGCCCTTAGGTGTGACCTTGCCGACCAGGATGTCGCCAGGGCCGACCTCGGCGCCGATGCGGATGATGCCGTCCTCGTCGAGGTTGGCAAGCATGTCCTCGGAGAGGTTCGGGATCTCGCGGGTGATCTCCTCGGGACCGAGCTTGGTGTCGCGGGCGTCGATCTCGTGACGGGTGATGTTGATGGTCGTCAGCAGGTCCTCGGCCACCAGGCGCTCGGACACGACGATACCGTCCTCGTAGTTAAAGCCTTCCCACGGCATGTATGCCACGGTGAGGTTCTGACCCAGTGCAAGCTCGCCATGATCGGTCGAAGGACCGTCGGCCAGGGGCTCGCCCTGCTCAACGGTGTCACCGACGCGCACGAGCGGACGGTGGTTGATGCAGGTGGACTGGTTGGAGCGCTGGTACTTGGCCAGGTGATACTCGTCCATGCCGCCGGCATGCTTGACGATGATCTTGGCGGCGTCGGCAAAGATGACCTCGCCGGCATTCTTGGCCAGGGTGACCTCGCCGGAGTCCAGAGCGGCGCGACGCTCCATGCCGGTGCCGACATAGGGAGCGGCGGGGTGAACCAGCGGCACGGCCTGACGCTGCATGTTAGCGCCCATCAGCGTACGCTTGGCGTCGTCGTGCTCAAGGAACGGGATCAGCGTGGCTGCGACGGAGAGCATCTGACGCGGCGAGACGTCCATGTAGTCGACGTCCTCGACGGGCACGTCGGCGGGAGCGCCGAAGGAGCCGTCGAAGTCGCGGGTACGGGCGATCACGGTATGCGGACGGACGATCTTGCCCTCGGCATCGGTCGTGATGAACTCGTTGGTCTTGGGATCGAGCGGCGTGTTGGCCGGCGCGATGACGTGCTTCTCTTCCTCGTCAGCGGTCATCCAGTCGATCTGATCGGTGGCAACGCCGTTCTCGACACGACGGAACGGGGCCTCGATGAAGCCATACTCGTTGACGCGGGCGTAGAGGGCGAGCGAGCCGATCAGGCCGATGTTGGGGCCTTCGGGGGTCTCGATCGGGCACATGCGGCTGTAGTGCGAATTGTGAACGTCGCGGACGGCCGTCGGCACGTTGGTGCGGCGGCTGGAGCCGGACTTGTGGCCTGCAAGACCACCAGGGCCGAGTGCGGACAGACGGCGCTTGTGGGTCAGACCGGTCAGGGGGTTCGCCTGGTCCATGAACTGCGAGAGCTGCGAGGAACCGAAGAACTCCTTGATGGAGGCCACGATCGGGCGGATGTTGATGAGCGACTGCGGGGTGATCTCGTCGATGTCCTGGGAGCTCATGCGCTCACGGACGACGCGCTCCATACGGCTCATGCCGATACGGAACTGGTTGGCGACGAGCTCGCCGACGGTACGGATGCGGCGGTTGCCAAAGTGGTCGATGTCGTCGACCTTGAAGCCCTGCTCGCCGGCAGCGAGGGACAGCAGGTAGCGCAGCGTCGCGACGATATCCTCGTCGGTGAGCACCGTGACCTCTTCCTCGGTGGTGAGGTTGAGCTTCTTGTTGACCTTGTAACGACCGACGCGGGCCAGATCGTAGCGCTGCGGGTTAAAGAGCAGGCCCTCGAGCAGGCTGCGGGAAGCGTCCACGGTGGGAGGCTCGCCTGGGCGCAGGCGACGGTAGATCTCGATGAGGGCGTCCTCGCGGGTGAGGGCGGTGTCGCGCTCCAGGGTGCGCTTGATCACATCGGAGTTGCCGAGCAGCTCGATGATGTCGTCGTTGGTGACGGCGATGCCAAGGGCGCGCAGGAACATCGTGGCGCTCTGCTTGCGCTTACGGTCGATGGAGACCATGAGCTGGTCGCGCTTGTCGACCTCAAACTCAAGCCAGGCACCGCGGGACGGGATGATCTGGGCCTTGTAGATCTGCTTGCCCGAATCCATCTCGGAGCTGTAGTACACGCCCGGGGAGCGGACGAGCTGCGAGACGACGATACGCTCGGTACCGTTGATGATGAAGGTGCCCTGATCGGTCATCATGGGGAAGTCGCCCATGAAGACGAGCTGCTCCTTGATCTCGCCGGTCTCCTTGTTGGTGAGACGGACGTCGGTCAGAAGCGGAGCCTGATAGGTCATATCCTTCTCGCGGCACTCCTCGACGGTGTGCGCGGGGTCGCCGAACTGATGCTCGCCGAAGGTAACCTCGAGAACATGGTTCTGGCTCTGGATGGGGCTGGATTCCTTGAACGCCTCACGAAGGCCCTCGTCCTTAAAACGCTCAAAGGATTCCCTTTGAACAGAGATAAGGTTGGGGAGCTCCATGGCCTCCGGGATTTTCCCGAAGCTGACGCGCTTGCGCTCAGTGGCAGTGTATGCGTAGGTCACCAGGTTTTTCCTCCTTCACGGAAATGCTCGGTGGGTTGGCGAGGCATAGCTTCGCCAGTTATCGCAACCTAATAGTTTATCAGGTACCGACCGTTGAGCAAGAAAAGCCTTGACGCGATTGAGTTTTTGGAGTAGCAAAGTTTTTCAGCAGAAAACACGCAGGTAGATTAGTGCGTATCGAACACCTGTTCATATATTTTCTGTGAACAGAGAGCAGCTAATCGCAGCTCTTATAAAAAACGGGCGCGAACCGAAGTCCACGCCCGTAAATGTCGATGCCCGAAGGCTTACTTGCGCATCAATCCGCCGCGCTCGTCGATGGCGTCCCAGAAGGCATCGGCAAAGCGGGGGTCGCTTGCAGCCATGAGGGCGTTGGTGGCCATCCAGCCAGAGGGAGTGCCGGTGTCGTAGCCCGACAGCGGGTCGATGACGACTGCATACATGGCCTCGCGGTCGAGCGAACGGGCCATGGCGTCGGTCAGCTGGATCTCGCCGCCCTTGCCGGCCTGCTGATCTGCCAGCAGGTCCATGACCAGCGGGCTCAGCAGGTAGCGACCGACGATGTACAGGTTGGACGGAGCAGCCTCGGGAGCGGGCTTCTCAACCAGACCGCCGATGCGCCAGACAGCACCGGGCTCGGCATCGGCAACGTCCTCGGCGCCCTCGAGCGAACCGACGCGCTCGCCGGCGATAACGCCGTAGCGGCTGACTTCCTCGGGCGAGCAAGCAGCGACGGCGATAACCGAAGCGCCACCGTGCTCCTTAGAAACGGCGAGCATCTTGTCGCAGATGTCGCGGTTAGGCACAACGTAGTCGCCCAGAAGAACCAGGAAGTTCTCCCCTGCCACGGCGTCGGCAGCAGAGCGGATAGCATGGCCGAGGCCCTTGGGCTCGTACTGATAACGGAAGTCGACCGGCATACCGCCAGCGTGGGCGACGGCATCGGCATAGGCGTTCTTGCCGCGCTCGCGCAGCAGGTTCTCGAGCGAGCGATCGGGCTGGAAGTAGCTCAGCAGCTCAGGCTTACCGGGAGAGGTAACGATGATGGCGTCGTCGACCTCCTCGGGGTCGAGTGCCTCCTCAACGACATACTGAATGACCGGCTTGTCGAGCACCGGCAACATCTCTTTGGGCGTGCACTTAGTGCCAGGCAGAAAACGCGTGCCAAGACCGGCGGCGGGGATGATTGCCTTCATGTTATTCAAGGATCCTTTCGCAGGCGCAGAATGCGCCCTATGCGTGCGGCACGGCGGCCGCAGACCAAATTGCGATACCGAGGTATCTTACCGCCGAAGACATACGTCGCCGTAAGGCAAACGCAATTCTTCAGCAGGTCAACGCAAATTATTGCTCGAATGGTGCAATTTTACGCCCCAGCGGTAACGGGATTGGCACGGCGAAGACAGCGATGTTCTGCATGCCAAGCAATGGGAATGAGGGGCCAAAACAAAAAAGACGGGGCTCGCATAGCGAGTCCCGTCTGCAAAGAAATCTGGCGAGAAAGCCTGATTACTTGAGGGTGACAGCAGCGCCAGCAGCCTCGAGCTTCTCCTTGGCAGCCTCGGCGTCCTCCTTCTTGGCACCCTCGAGAACAGCCTTGGGAGCGCCCTCGACGACCTCCTTGGCCTCCTTCAGGCCAAGGTTGGTGAGCTCACGAACGGCCTTGATGACCTGGATCTTGTTGTCGCCGAAGCCCTCGAGCACGACGTCAAACTCGGTCTTCTCCTCGGCCTCAGCAGCGCCAGCAGCGGGAGCGGCGACAACAGCGGCAGGAGCAGCGGCGGAAACGCCGAAGGTGTCCTCGATAGCCTTGACGAGCTCGGAAGCCTCGAGAAGGGTCATTTCCTTAAGAGCATCGATGATCTCATCGGTGGTAAGCTTAGCCATTTCTAAGTCCTTTCGGTTTCCGTGCGGATGCACGGAGATCAGTTAAAACACGGCGCGAATGCGCCAGGGGTGCGGCGTTGCCGCCGCGGGTGAAAACAGCAACTAGGCTGCCTTCTGCTCGGAGACCTGCTGGATCGAACGAGCGAGACCAGAGGAAACGCCGTTGACGCAGACAGCGATGTCGCGAGCGAAACCGGAGATGAGACCGGCGATCTGGCCGAGAAGCTGATCCTTGGTGGGCAGCTCGGCGATAGCCTTAACATCATCAGCGGAAACGGCCTTGCCGTCGGAGATACCGCCCTTGATCTCAAGGACGCCCTTGGACTTAGCAGAGAAGTCCTTAAGGGCCTTAGCGGCCTCGACCGGCTCGGTCTCGTAGAACACATAAGCGACGGGGCCGGCGAGGATCTCGTCGAGCTCGGGCTGCTCCTGGTTCTTGAGAGCGATCTTGACCAGGTTGTTCTTGTAGACCTTCATCTCGGCGCCGCACTCGCGAAGCTGATGACGCAGCTCCTGAGCCTGCTTAACCGTCAGACCGTTGTAGTTGACGACGAACAGACCGGCGTTCTCGGCGATACGGGACTCGATCTCTGCAACCTTGTCGATTTTGTACTGCTGGGGCATGAATTACACCTCCTCGAATTCTTTCCGGGCACGGTCCGCCACAAGGACGTGACGGGGGCATGTCCAAAAAGAAAGCCCCCGCGCTGCATGAGCGACGGGGGCGAGAAGACATATCTACTCGACCACCTCGGCTGGCGGGATATCCCATTAAGCTCGCGGGCGATGCCCGTTTGCGCCGGCTGTCTCTGGCAGCGGATTCGTGCGTGAACCGAAAGTATTATGGCGGGGACCCCGGCGTCGGTCAACGGACACGAGGATTCGTACACAAACCCTGCATACGCTCCGGTCCGAGGGGACGGGTCGAGATTTTCGCTCGGTCAAGTCCTGGGC
>CAUGKA010000127.1 GCA_959599615.1 uncultured Collinsella sp.
TTGGCAGGGCATGTCGCACGGTGGCTGGCATCTGCACGGACATATCCACAGCTGCGGCGGCGCGTACAACAAGTTCAACCTTCGGCAGGGACTGCTGCGCTATGACGTGGGCGTGGACGCCAGCGGCTACGCTCCGGTGAGCTTGGAGGAGCTCAAGTCATGGTTTGCGCAGGTCGACGAGCCGGCGTGTTGCGTTAAGTGGCCGTGGTGGGTCAACGCCACGGGCGATGAGCAGGTCGAGCACGATCTCGAAACCTATAAGAGGGAAGTGGTGATCCGATGACAGTCTATGTGACGGGCGATATTCATGGCGGCCTCGACATGCAAAAGCTGCGCAATTGGGACCTTGGGGATAGCCTGACGAGCGACGACTATCTGATTATCGCGGGCGACTTTGGCTTTCCCTGGGATTTCTCTGCCGAGGAATGTGCCGACATCGCTTGGCTGGAGTCGCGCCCCTATACCGTGCTGTTCGTCGACGGCAACCACGAGCGTTTCGATCACTGGGCGGAGCGTCCCATGGAGCTGTGGCACGGTGGGCTGACGCAGCGTCTGTCGGATACCTCCCCCATACGGCGCCTGACGCGCGGCGAGGTTTTTGAGCTCGACGGCTCAACGATCTTTACCATGGGCGGCGCCACGAGCGTGGACAAAGAATACCGCATTCCCTATTCCAGCTGGTGGCCGCAGGAACTGCCGGACGAGCGCAACTTTGAGGAGGCGCGGGCAAAGCTCGACAGCGTGGGTTGGAAGGTCGACTACGTGGTCACCCACACCTGCTCTACGCGCATGCTTTCGCCCACGCTTTATCCGGCACCCGGCTGGAATTACCCCGCCGTTGATCGGCTTACGGCATTTTTCGATGAGCTGGAAGACCGCTTGGATTACAAGTGCTGGTATTACGGGCATTTCCATCGGGATGCCAACCCGGCCGAGCGCCATACCGTGCTCTACGACTGCATCGTTCGCCTGGGCGGCGAGCTCCAGCCCTGGGACGTTGCGTAGGGGCAGGCATAGCGAGCTCTTCGTATGATGCCTTGGGTAGAGTTACCCTACATTTTGGCAATAGTCATTATCTGTAGGGTAACTTAAGGCATACTGGGAGCTGGAGGAGATGCTGCTGGCGGTCTAGAGTTTCAACGCCATTCGGTTGGTGCCGGGTAGGGCTGCAAAGCCGAAATGCGCATAGAACGCTGCCGCCTCATCATCTACTGGATCGACAACCAAAGCTCGCGCTCCCGCTAGGGCAGAAATTTTCAAGGCGTTTTCGATGGCATCTTTGAGCAACGATGCTCCCAGACCAAGCCCCTTGAATTTCTCATCAACCCCCATCATTCCAAGCAACACTGCGGGAACTTGGGAGGGGGAGTTCCGAACGAACCATCCTCCGTCAACATTTTCGCGAGCTACGGAGTGCGTACATAGCGTATAGAACCCGGCGACTGCGCCGTCGTAATACGATGCGTATATAACCGCCGACCCTCTTCTTCGCGCCGAGGCTGATCTGTTTTTAGCCCATCCGTCTACAAGGGTATTACCGCAGTGGAAAGCCTCGATGCCTTGACCAACGGGGAGTTGAACGGGCTTGGTAAACGTGCTCATTCCCAAATCGCTTTACGGTCGAGCAACGCTTTTGCGGCTTGGGGCATGGGTGAGTCGAGCATTTCGCAAAATGCATCAAAACCATCAGGAGAAAGATAGGTTGTTGACGCCTCGGCGATGTCACGTGCGGAGCTCTCGTCAAGGTGAGCCGTGGCCCATTGGGTGAGAGTTTGCCCGCGCAAGGCCGCGGCGCGCTCGTAAGTAAGGCGTTGACGCTCGGTCAGCCTTAGATCCATACGGCGCTGTTTCTCAATCGTTGGCATGGTAAAACCTCCTTTGCATCATTGTACGGAACTATTCCGTACATAACAAGATACAGAATTACGCACTCGTCGGGGGGGGTAGTGAAGGGGGCAGGGCGTTTGACTACTCGGCCATTACGGTGATGTTCTCGCGGTGCGCGCGGATGACGTCCCAGCTAAAGTGCTCGACCAGCCGCTCGGCAGAGCGCGGCGTGGTGTCCGGCGCGATGCCCGTTTGCCCGGCGAGCCAGCCCAGCAGCGCTTCGGGCGTGCCAAAGCGGGCGCGGAGTTCGCCCAGGTCCAGATCGCGGTCTCGTTTGGAAAGGCGGCGGCCGTCCGGTGCCATGAGCAGCGGAATATGTGCGTAGTGCGGCGTGGGCAGTCCCAACAGGTGCTGCAGATAGATCTGGCGCGGCGTGGACCCCAGCAGGTCGCATCCGCGCACGACCTCGGTGACGCCCATGGCAGCGTCGTCGACCACCACGGCTAGCTGATAGGCAAACACGCCGTCGCTGCGGCGCACCAAAAAGTCGCCGCACTCGGTGGCGAGTGCTTCGCATTGGGCGCCGTACGTGCGATCCACAAATTCGATCACGTCGTCTGCGAGGTCGTCGACGGTGGGCACGCGCAGACGTGTGGCCGGGGCGCGCAGGGCGCTGCGGCGGGCCACCTCCTCGGCCGAAAGACTTCGGCAGGCGCCACGGTAGATGGGCGTGCCGTCGCTCGCGTGCGGTGCACTCGCGGCGTGGAGCTCGGCGCGTGTGCAAAAGCAGGGATAGGTGAGGCCGGCGTCTTTCAGCCGGCGCAAGGCGCTCTCGTACAGGTCTAGGCGGTCGTGCTGGTAGTAGGGGCCTTCGTCCCACTCCAGCCCCAGCCAGGCCAGGTCGTCAATCAATTGGGCGGCAAGTTCCGGGCGCTTGCAGCGATCGTCCAGGTCCTCAATGCGTAACACGATGCTGCCGCCCTGGCTGCGGGCCGAAAGCCATGCGCACAGGCAGCTGAACACGTTGCCCAGGTGCATACGGCCCGAGGGCGACGGGGCGAAGCGCCCCACGACGGGCGCGGGAGCGGCCGGCGTCGTTGGCGCGTCGGCGGCGGTTGTTGCTATGTTGCGTGCGTTGATGTCCATGCGGACGAGTATAGCGCGGGGCGTGGTGGGGGAGACGCTGCCGTGGCCTGCAAGTTGCTGAGGCCACACGTTGCGCGTGCCGGACCACCGGCTCGGCGCCTTAATCGTCGTCAATCAATCTAGCCCTCAAACGACAGAAACCCCGGCAGCTCTTCGCAACTGCCGGGGTTTCCGCGGAAAAGGGGGACATGATCCTCAAGCGGACGGCAAAGGGGCAAACCGTTTTCGCTCAACTGCTTTATGCCCCTCAACTGGCGGCTCAATCAGCGCATGCCGCGCCCACACAAAGCCGCTACACCTGTGATGGAGCTATGAAGTGGTATCTATTGCCGGAGCGGGCTATGCCAAGGAGTGTCCCAGATTGCTGGCAGATAAGGAACGTCCCCAGGTGCCGGCGGCGGGCGTGACTTTTGTCCCGTTTTGACGCTCCGCTGACCTAGATGTTCGTCACATGAACTCGCAAACGTGGGACAATGACGCTACTGGTACCACAGACAAAGGATGTGCCTATGAACGCCCCCGTTGCCCAGCCCTGTCGGCAGCGCCGCCTGTTTGCGCGGTTCGCTTCCGTCTGCGCACTCGTCGCGCTTGCGTTGTTGCTGCTGCCTGCCGTCGCGCACGCCGACGGCTACTCCATGAGCCAAACCTATATCGGTGCCACGGTTGAGGCCGATGGCTCGCTGACCGTTGTCGAGGGACGCCAGTTCGATTTCGACGATGACATTAACGGCGTGTATTGGGATATCAATACAGGCTCTAACCAGCAAGGCGGCTCGGTGGTCGTCAATGTGCTGAGCGTCGAGGAAGACGACACTGCGTTTAACAAGGTCGACAGCGCAAATAAAGGCGACGACGGCGTTTACACGGTGGAGCAGTCCGACGACGGCGTAAAGATTAAGGTGTTCAGCCCTCACGAGAGCGGCGACAGCGCAATCTACTACGTGAGTTATTCCATGACCGGTGCGGTTATGAACTGGGCCGATACCGCCGAGCTCTACTGGAAATTTGTGGGTGACGGCTGGTCTGCGGACTCCGATGACGTCGAGATGGAAGTCTACTTTGCAAATGCCGCTGCCGGGACGGCTGCCGTCAAGGGCGATAACTTCCGCGCATGGGGCCACGGCCCGCTGACGGGCGACGTGTCGCTCGATGCGGACGAGCCCATGGTCACCTATACCATTCCCTGCGTGCATGAGGGCGAATTCGCCGAGGCACGCATCGCCTTCCCCAGCGACTGGGTGCCGCAGCTTGCCGTCTCGGGCGAAAAGCGCATGTCGACGATTCTGAGCGAAGAGAAGGAATGGGCCGACGAGGCCAACGCTCGCCGCGCTCACGCTCGCATGATTGCCAATGCGCTTGCCGTGCTAAGTGTTGTCGCGGCGGTGGCCTTTACCGGCACAATCGTTGTGCTCAAGCTGCGCCGCCGCAAGCCCAAGCCGCTTTTCCAGGACGAATATTTCCGCGATGTGCCTTCGGCCGACCATCCCGCCGTGCTTTCGGCCCTCATGAGCTGGAACGAGGTGCCCGATCAGGCATATATCGCCACGCTTATGAAGCTTACCGACGACCGCGTGATCAAGCTGGAAGAAGCGACCGAGACCAAGAAGAAGGGTCTGCTCCGTCGCGAAAAAGAGGAGCAGACGTATCGCATCACAGTGACCGACGAGGCCTGGAAGGCTGCCAAGAAGGACGGCATCGATCGCGATGTGCTCAAGGTCTTCTTCGCCGGCGTTAAGCCCGATAAAGACGGCGTCCGTTCACGCACGTTTAGCGAGCTGGAGGAGTATGCCAGCGAGCGTACTGAATCTGTTGGCAACAAGCTCGAGGACTATCAAAGCACGGTTAAGGGCAAGCTGGAGACGCGCGAGCTTATCGCCTCGGACGGCACCATCGCCCTGGTTGCCGGCTTGGTTCTCGGCATCATCATCGTCTTTGGCATTCTGGGCTCTCTGATCTATACCGACTTTGCGGACGCCAACGTCGGTGCCGCTATGATCTCGATCCCCGTCACGATCGTGGGCTTTGTCCTGAGCTGCACCTTCCGCCGCTACACGCCGGAGGGCGCCGAGGTGGCGGCTCGCTGCAAGGCGCTCAAGCATTGGCTCGAGGACTTTACGCGTCTGAAGGAGGCCGTCCCCAGCGACCTGATCTTGTGGAACAAACTGCTGGTGATGGGCGTTGCCCTGGGCGTTTCGAAAGAAGTGCTGCGACAGCTGGCCGAGGCCGTGCCTGCGGACCTGCGCAACAGCGACGATTTCTACGACAACTACCCCTGCTACTGGTGGTATTACCATCACTACGGCAACGAGTCCCCGCTCGATTCGTTCAACGATGTGTACCACGAGACCATCCGCGAGCTGGCTTCGAGTTCCGATAGTTCGAGCGGCGGCAGCGGCGGCGGCTTTTCCGGTGGCGGCGGTGGCGGCGTCGGCGGAGGCGGCGGCGGAACGTTCTAGCGAGCGCTTGCTTTGGGGTGGATCTTTCTGGGCGGTTGCCAGGGAAGATTCATCCCATTTTTGTGCATCGAAACGGGTCAAACTTTCCGCTGAGGACCTTCGCACAAGGGGCAGTGGACAAAAAATACCAAATATGAGTACTGTTGCTGCGTTGGTCACATATGTTTGCACATAATAATGGGCTCCTAATGAGAGTACTCCTCGTTAGGAGCCCATTTTATTGGACATTTGGGGAGTTACGTCAGCTCGTGCAGCTGGTCGTCATGCCTATAAGCATCAAAAATGCCCCGAATCGCTGCTACTAAAAAGGTAACAGTACTCATATTTGATGTATTTTGACCACGGCTATCTACAAACCCCCTAGGCCAGGTAGCGCGCAGAGATGTGGTGTAAGAGGCGGGGAATGCCCCGCCTCCGCCCT
>CAUGKA010000128.1 GCA_959599615.1 uncultured Collinsella sp.
CGATGCTCCGATTATGAAAATCGCCCAATGGGCCGACTACCTGCAAGAGCTCGGCATCGGTGCTGTGCTCATTAACCCGCCGCTCGAATCCGATAGCCACGGCTACGACACGCGCAGCCTGCGCCATATCGACCGTCGCCTTGGCGGGGATGCCGATTTTGCCGCTGTGTGCGAGACACTGCATGCCCACGGCATCCGTGTGGTGCTCGACGCCGTCTTCAACCACGTCGGTCGCGGCTTTTGGGCCTTCCGCGATGTGCAGGAGCGTAAGTGGGACTCGCCGTACAAGGACTGGTTCCACATCAGCTTCGACGGCGACTCGTGCTACGGCGACGGCTTTTGGTACGAGGGCTGGGAAGGCCATTTTGAGCTCGTGAAGCTCAACCTGCAAAATCCCGCTGTGGTCGATTACCTGCTCGAGTCCGTGCGTCGTTGGGCCGAGGTCTTTGGCGTCGACGGCCTGCGCCTGGACGTTGCCTATATGCTCGACCGCGACTTTATGCGCCGCCTGCACGCCTTTACCCGTGAGCTCAAGCCTGACTTTGTGCTGATCGGCGAGACGCTTCACGGCGACTACAACCAGATCGTCAACGACGAGATGCTCGATTCCTGCACCAACTACGAGTGCTACAAGGGCCTGTACTCCAGCTTTAACTCGGTCAACATGTTCGAGATCGCGCACTCGCTGCACCGTCAGTTTGGTGGCGACCCCTGGTGCATCTACCGCGGCAAACACCTGCTGTCGTTTGTCGATAACCACGACGTGCCGCGCCTGGCAAGCATCCTCACCGACAAGTCCTGCCTGCGTCCCGCTTATGGCATGCTCTTTGGCATGCCGGGCATCCCATGCGTTTACTATGGCAGCGAGTGGGGGATTGCCGGCGAAAAGGGCGGCCCCGATGGCGATTGGGCGCTGCGCCCTGCGCTCGATGAGCCCACACCCAACGAGCTGACGGCCTTCATCAAGCAGCTTGCACGCCTGCGCTCGGCCGACGACGCGCCGGCCCGTGCCCTCAACTACGGCGCGTACCGTAGCGTGGTGATCCAGAACAAGCAGCTACTGTTCGAGCGCGCCTGCGACGACGCCACGGTGCTCGTGGCGGTGAACGCCGTGGACGAGCCTTACACCTTTGGCGCCGGCGAGCTCAACGGCTCCTTCGTCGACCTGCTTGCCGACGGTGCGCCCACGGTTGAGCTGACGGGTACCCTTGAGCTTGCGCCCTACGAGGTGCGCTATCTGTTGAGGGCCTAGGCCATGGCAGCGTCTGACGAGGGCTATCAACATATTGAGCACGGGTTTGAACCCGTGTTCGACCAGCACTCGCGCGTTTTGGTGCTGGGGTCGTTTCCCTCGGTGCTTTCGCGCGCCAATGCCTTTTATTACGGCAACCCTCAGAATCGCTTTTGGCGTGTGATGGCCGCGTGCCTCGGTGTGCCCGTGCCACCCAACGAGGGCGACCCTCTGGTGGGCGGCGAGCCCGCGACGCTCGACGCCTCGATTGCCGCCAAGCGGGCTATGTTGCTCAACGGCGGTGTGGCCCTGTGGGACGTGATTGAGAGCTGTGACATTAAGGGCTCGAGTGACGCGAGCATTCGCAACGTTGTGCCGGCACATATCGAGCGCATTACCGATGTCACGCCGATTGAGGTTGTTATCTGCAACGGCGGCGCGGCCGGGCGGCTCTACAAACGCTATCTACAAGAGCGGACGGGGCTACCTGCCATCGTGCTGCCGTCGACGAGTCCTGCCAACGCGGCGTGGCGTTTGGAGCGGCTTGTCGAGCGTTGGAGTGAAGCCGTTGACTGGGCAGCTTATTAATTTAGATTATTGATTGAGTGCGGGCGCCGAGGTGTTTCAGAACGCCTCGCCAGATCGGCGCGGGCACGGCTGGCTCGGCGCAAACCATGCCATTGGTGTCGATGTCCTCGGCACTGCCGCCGCCGAGTCGCTGCGCATGCTCAACCGAGCAACCCATACGCACCGCACCCACGAGCTTGTCCATGGCTTCGGAAAACGGTCGGCGCAAGAGGCCCATGCGCGGGGAGTGGCGAAGCGCTGCGATGCCGCTGCCGGCGCAGATGGCAACGCCGCCACACCACGTTAGTTTACGGAGCTCGCAAGCTTCCCGCAGGCGCTTGACGGGCATGTGCGCCCCCTCGGTGCTTCTGTGGGCAACCTGCACGACGACATAGACGCGTGTCTCTGCATTCCCAAGGCGATCGAGCATCTGCTCGACAGTGATCATCGCCCCGTCATCAAATGCATCATCAACGGCGAGCACGAGGCCATCGGCGGCAGCATCGTCATCATCCGCCTTCAAGTCGACCGGTCGGGGGAGTACAGTGCCGGAAAGCTGTGCATAGGCGGCGATGGCATCCTGCAGGTCCCAGAGCAAAAACTCAAGATCGGCGCTCTCGGGAATGCTGATATACGCAATGGTTTGCAACGTCTTGGGCTTATCGCCGCGCGCGATCGTCTCCATGCCGCCTCCTTTCCGGTTGGTTTCCGTTTAGGTTACACCGTCTGGTGGCGCCTCGCCGCGCTATCCTAGTGCAACCCTTACGAAAGGAACGCCATGCGCCTGCCCATGAATACCTCGCTTGCCACGCTCAAGCCCTCCGGTATCCGCCGAATCAACGCGCTCGCCGCTCAGCATCCGGGATGCATCGCGCTTGCGCTCGGCGAGCCTGATTTTCCCACGCCCGATGTGATTAGCGCCGAGGTGACCGCCGCACTGGGCCGCGGTGACACGCACTATCCGCCCAACAACGGTTGCCCCGCCCTGCGCGAGGCGCTGTCTGCCTATATGGGGGACGCGGGCCTTGCGTTTTTGGTCGACGAAGTTAGCATGAAATAGAAAGCCTGGTCAGTCCAGATAGTGAGAAGTTGAAGCTGAAGACCATCGCAGACTTGACAAATCGAAATTTATAGGAGGATAGCAAGGTGGATTTTATAATCAGACCATATAAACAAGGTGAAGAAAAGTATGTTGCAGATCTTCACAAAGCACTCTATTCAACCGAATACTCATGGGGACCGAGCTTTACCGATTATGCTATGAAAATTGCAACAGACTTTGCAAAAGGCAGTAAGAATGACCGAGAAGAACTATTTGTTGCGGATTGTGATGGTGTTTTAGCTGGCTGCATTATGCTTTGCCAGGCGGATGATCCTTCTGTTGGTCAGTTACGACTTTTTGCCGTCGAGAAGGACTATCGACGCTACGGCATTGGTTCAGCGCTGATTGCCGCTTTTATGCAAAAAGCCAAGGATTCCGGGTATCAAAAAATAATTCTCTGGACAGCCAGCCCCCTTACTGACGCTATTCGGCATTACGAAAAGTTGGGCTTTAAGGCAACTGAGTCTGTAGAAAATACTACATGGAATACAGACGGAAAGTCGCTTGATGAAATTAAAATGGAATTGTTTCTCTGACAACTTCCAATTTGTAGCGATGACATGAACAAATGAAGTTTAAGGAATAGGGCTTTACCCTCTTTACCTATTCAAATATATATAGAGCAATTCAAGGTTTCACATGCTCGAAACCCTAGATTTTAAGGGGAAAGGTGCGTTCCACCATTGCCTTGTACAAAAGGGATTGAGTATGTTGTTCGTTGAACAATCGAGCCATGGCGCTTGGAGCACCTTGTTGAGCGCTGACACGAGGCCGTTGACTGGGCCGCGCTGTAATTTAAATATTTGATTGAGCTCGGCTGCCGAGGCGTTTTATAACGGCTTGCCAGATTGGCGCCGGCACGGCTGGCTCGGCAAAAACCATGCCATTGGTGTCGATGTCCTCGGCACTGCCGCCGCCGAGTCGCTGTGCATGCTCAACCGAGCAACCCATACGCACCGCACCCACGAGCTTATCCATCGCTTCGGAAAACGGTCGGCGCAAGAGGCCCATGCGTGGGGAGCGGCAAAGCGCTGCGATGCCGGCGCCGGTGCAGGCGACAATGCCACCGCACCACGACAGCCCCCCCGACGCTCGCACGCTTCGCGCAGATGGCCAACGACCGTGTGCGCCCGCTCGGGACTCCCACAGCTGGCTTGAACAACGACATAGACGCGCGCTTCCGTGCCCCCAAGGCAATCAAGCGCCTGCTCAACGACGCTCATCGCCTCGTTATTGAGCGCATTCTCAACAGCGAATACAATGCCGTCCGCAACGCTGCCGCCATCATCCGTCCCCAGAGCGACCAGGCGGGGGAGCGAAGTACCGGAAAGCCGGGCATACGCCGCGATGGCATCCTGCAGGTCCCAAAGCAAAAACTCAAGATCCGCGCTATTGGGAATGCTGATATACGCAATGGTTTGCAACGTTTTTGGTACATCGCCGCATGCGGCCGTCTCCATGCCGCCTACTTTCCGGTTGGTTTCCGTTTAGGTTACACCGTCTGGCGGCGCGCTATCCTAGTGCAACCCTTACGAAAGGAACGCCATGCACCTGCCCATGAACACCTCGCTTGCCACGCTCAAGCCTTCTGGCATCCGCCGAATCAACGCGCTCGCCGCCCAGCACCCGGGATGCATTGCGCTCGCGCTTGGCGAGCCCGATTTTCCCACGCCCGATGTGATTAGCGCCGAGGTGACCGCCGCACTGGACCGCGGTGACACGCACTATCCGCCCAACAACGGTCGTCCCGCTCTGCGCGAGGCGCTGTCTGCCTATATGGGGGACGCGGGCCTTGCGTTTTCGGCCGACGAGGTCATCCTGACCGACGGCGCGACCGAGGCCCTGTCGGCAACATTCATGGCCATGCTCAACCCCGGCGACGAGGTAATTATCCCCACGCCGGCCTTTGGCCTGTACGAGAGCATCGTCGTGGCCAACCACGCCAAAGCGGTCTTCTTGGATACGGAGCCCGCGCAATTTCAGATTGACGAGGACGCGCTTCGTGCCAGCGTGACGCCGGCGACCAAGGCCATCGTCATCTGCTCGCCCAACAACCCCACGGGCTGCATTCTCAACGCGGCCTCGCTCGACGCCGTGGCGCGCGTAGCGGAGCAGTCGGGCATCTACGTAGTCTGCGACGACGTATACAACCGCCTGGTTTATGTGGATGGCTACGAGCGCTTTGCCCAGCGTCATCCGGAGCTGCGTGAGCAGACGGTGGTCATCGAGAGCTTCTCCAAGCCCTGGGCCATGACCGGCTGGCGCCTGGGTTGGCTCGCGGCCGCAGCCCCCGTCATCGCCGAGATTGCAAAAGCTCACCAATACTTAGTATCGAGTGCCGTCTCCTTCGAGATGGACGCCGCAGCCCGAGCCCTCACCGTCGACCCAACCCCCATGCTCAAAGTCTACCGAGCCCGCCGCAAATGCGTGCTCGCAGCTTTAGATGCCATGGGCCTGGACGTCGTAGAGCCCGCAGGCGCCTTCTACGCCTTCCCCAGCATCAAAAAGTTCGACCTAACAAGCGAAGCCTTCTGCATCAAAGCCATCAAAGAAGCCAACGTAGCCCTAGTCCCGGGCGACTGCTTCGGAACCGAAGGTCACATTCGCCTCAGCTACTGCGTCTCCGACCAAGATCTGGACGAAGGCCTCCACCGCCTGTCCACCTTCGTTTCAACGTTGTAGTCACTGGGGACCCAACCCATCAGCCCACCGACATAAGGGCTATGCGCGGGGCGCGCCGCTCAACGGACACGAGGATTCGCAGCAAAGGTAACGTGGCTCCGGTCCGAGGGGACGGGTCGAGATTTTCGTAGATTCCGCACGAGCCGGAAAG
>CAUGKA010000129.1 GCA_959599615.1 uncultured Collinsella sp.
CGCCGTCGCCAAAGGCGATCGTCTCGCTCGCGTCGACACCCAGGCGCTCCAGCGTCGCTGCCACGCCCAGGTCCTTGCCGCCGTTAGCGGGAATAATGTCGCAGAACAGGTCGCACCAGCGCGTAGTGAGCGAATGCGACACCGCATCGGTCACGATATGCTCGTCGGCAGGATCCACAAAGGCGCAAAACTGGTAGACCGGCGCTTCAAAGGCGTGCTCAAACGGCTCCTCGTGGTAGACGATCCCCGCGTTGTTGCCGGCCGTCACCACGCGTTCGGACAGGCGGTTCACAAACGAGTTCTCGCCCTGCATGCACAGCGAGTCGTAGCGCCCCTCGGCCACCTGGTCCACAATCACCGCAACGTCGTCCGGATCGATCGGGCAGCTACGGTAAACGCCCTCGGCATCAAAACAGTGCTGGCCCGAAAGCGTAATGTACGCATCCCAACCAAGATCGAACAGCCAATCGGGCATCTGGTAGGTCGGGCGACCCGTGGCAATGACGCACGCAATCCCCTGCTCGTGAAAGCTGTCGAGCACCTGCTGCGCCGACGCCGGAATCCGGTGCGTCTCAAAGCTCAGCAGCGTGCCGTCGATATCAAAAAACGCGGCCTTGATCATCCTCGCCTACTCCTCGCCCTCGAGCTTTTCACTCGCCTCGAGCCACGCCATCTCCAGCTCGTCCATGGCGGCGTGGGCCTCGTCGATCTTTGCCTGCTGCTCGCCCAGCGCCGTGTAGTTGGTGGGATCGACCTGGGCCATGGCGGCCTCGGCCTCCTCCACGCGAGCGCGCTGCGTTTCCATCTTGCGCTCGAGCGAGCTCACCTCACGACGGAGCTTTTGGCGCTCGGCATTGGAAAGGCCGTTGGGCTGACCGCTCGACTTGGGCTTTTCGGCCGCAGCCGCCGCGGCACCGGTGTCGAACGTACCGGTCTTGGCGCTCGGTGCACCCACGGGCTCGCCCTCGGCGGTGGCGTTGCACAGGCGCAGGTACTGGTCGACGCCGCCGGGCATATGCGTCAGGTGGCCGTCGAGCAGCGCCCACTGCTGGTCGGTCACGCGCTCCATCAAAAAGCGGTCGTGCGTCACCAGAATCAGCGTGCCGGGCCAGCCGTCCAGCAAGTCCTCGACAATCGCCAGCATGTCGGTATCCAGGTCGTTGCCGGGCTCGTCCAGGATGAGCACGTTGGGCTCGTCCAGGATCGTCAGCAGCAGCGACAGGCGACGGCGCTGGCCGCCCGAAAGATCGCCGATGCGGCTCCAGAGCTGCTGCGTCGTAAAGCCCAGACGCTCGCAGAGCTTCTCGGGTGAAGTCTCCTTGCCGTCAATGACGTAGTACTTCTTATAGTGGCTGAGCACCTCGCGGATCGTGTCGCCCATGTAGGGTTCGAGCTCCTCGAGCTGCTGCGACAGCACGCCAAAGCGCACCGTCTGGCCGATCTTCACGCGGCCGCGCAGGGGCGCGATCTTGCCCTGGATCACGTCGAGCAAAGTCGACTTGCCGGCGCCGTTCTCGCCCAAAAGACCATAGCGGTCGCCCGCACCAATGAGCCAGGTCACGTCGTTGAGCACCTGCTTGGGCGCGCCATCGGTATCCGCATAGCCGGCGTCCACGTCGACCACATCGATAACTTGCTTGCCCAGGCGGCTCACGGCCAGGCGCTTGAGCTCCAGCTCGTCACGCACGGGCGGCACGTCGGCGATCAGCTCGCGAGCGGCATCCACGCGAAACTTGGGCTTGGTGGAGCGCGCCTGGGCACCGCGGCTCAGCCACGCGAGCTCCTTGCGCGCCATGTTGCGACGGCGCTCCTCGGTAACGGCGGCCATGCGGTCGCGCTCCACGCGCTGCAGGATATATGCCGAATAGCCGCCCTCGAAGGGATCGACCTGGCCGTCGTGAACCTCCCACATGCTGGTGCAGACCTCGTCCAAGAACCAGCGATCGTGCGTGACCACGAGCATGGCGCCCTGACCGCGCTGCCAGCGGGCCTTTAAGTGACGCGCGAGCCAGTTGATGGTGCGCATATCCAGGTGATTGGTGGGCTCGTCGAGCATGAGCACGTCGTAGTCGCCGATCAGCAGGCGCGCGAGGTCCACGCGACGGCGTTGGCCGCCCGAAAGCTCGCCTACCGTGCCCTCCCAGGGCACATCGCTGATGAGGCCGGCCAGAATCTGGCGCGTACGCGGACTCGACGCCCACTCATACTCGGGCGTGTCGCCCACAACGGCATGATGCACGGTATCGGTGTCGACAAGCTGGTCCTTTTGGCCGAGTAGACCGATCGTGGTGCCGCGGCGGTGCGTCACGCGTCCGTCATCGGGCTCCAGCGTGCCGGCGAGCACGCTCAGCAGCGTCGACTTGCCGTCGCCGTTTTTACCGACAATACCAATGCGGTCGCCCTCGCCCACGCCGAGCGTCACGCTATCGAAAATATGCTTGGTGGGAAACTCTAGGCTGACGGAATCGCATCCCAAAAGAATCGCCATATGCCCTGCTCCTTCGTAGAAATTCAACGTTGTCCATGATAGCAGCGAGCCCCACCCCAAACCACCACGAAGGTGCCTGTCCCCTTCGTGGTGGTCGTTTCGGTCACAGAGCAAAAAGGCGGGCCATCTCCCGCAAGAGATGACCCGCCTCTCCAATCAGTCCCGCGACAACCGTGGCCGCCGCGGGCCTCAAGCATGTCCCGGACTAGGAGAACATGCCGGTGAGGTAATCATTCAGCCGCTTATCCTTGGGCCGTTGGAAAATCTCGTCGGTCTCGTCGTACTCGACCATATCGCCCATATAGAAGAACGCCGTGCGGTTGGACACGCGCGACGCCTGCTCCATGTTGTGCGTCACGATAACGATGGCACGGTCGGCAACGATCGACGACATCAGGTCCTCGATCGCCAACGTCGAGATGGGGTCGAGCGCCGAGCAGGGCTCGTCGAACAGAATCACGTCGGGGTTGAGCGCCAGCGTGCGCGCGATGCACAGGCGCTGCTGCTGACCGCCCGAAAGCGCATAGGCGCTCTTGTCGAGCTTGTCCTTGACCTCGTCCCACAGCGCCGCGCCGCGCAGGCTTTCCTCGACCATGCGATCGAGCTCGTCGCGGTCGGTGATGCCGTGGCGCTTGGGCGCAAACGTGATGTTGTCGCGAATGGACTTGCGAAACGGATTGGGCTGCTGGAACACCATGCCAATGGAACGACGCAGCTCGTAGGTATTCTCGGTCTTGGTGTTCACGTTGCGCCCGCGGTAGTTGATCTCGCCCTCCACGCGACAGCCGCGAATCTCGCGATTCATGAGATTGAGGCTGCGCAAGAAGGTCGACTTGCCGCAGCCAGAAGGCCCGATGAGCGCCGTGATCTCACCCTTGTGAAAGTCGAGCGACGTATTGTGCAGCGCATGGTGGTCGCCATAGTACACGTTGACGTCCTTGGTGGAGAGCACGACCTCGTCGCTCACGGCCTTGCCGCTCACGCGCACGTGCTTTTCGCTCTCCCCCACGCTCGACAGAAAGTCCTGGATCTCGGACGCGGCCGCTTCGGTTGCGGGCGTTACATTCATCTCGCTCATTCGGCCGTCATCCTCCTTGCCAGCTGCTTGCCCACGATACGGGCGACTACGTTAAACAGCAGCACGCAAATCATCAGCAGTGCCGCGGTGCCCCAGACGATCTGCTGGGCCTCGGGGCTGCCCTCGCCATAGATCTTGTAGATGTGCACGGCGAGCGACTCACCGGGACGGAACACGTTCCAGGCGCAGGTGGGGCTCGACAGGTTAAAGCTCAAGAAGTTGAGGCGAACCGGCGAGCTCATGCCCGAGGTAAAGAGTAGCGCCGCGGCCTCGCCAAACACGCGGCCGGCCGAAAGCACGATGCCCGTCACGATGGCGGGCATGGCCTCGGGGATCAGGATGTGCAGCGTGGCCTCCCAGCGAGTGAGGCCCATGGCCAGGCACGCATCGCGCTGGGCCTGCGGCACGTCCTCGAGCGCCTGCTGAATCACGCGCACCAGGATGGGGATGTTGAACATGGTGAGCGCGACGGCGCCGGAGATGATGGAGTACTTCCAGCCCAGCTGCACCGAGAACACTAGAAAGCCGAACATGCCGACGACGATGGAGGGCAGCGAAGACAGCGTCTCGATGGCGGTCGAGGCGATGTCGCGGATGGGGCCGTCCGGCGCGTACTCAACCAAAAAGACCGCGCCGCCCAGGCTGATGGGCACCGAGATACCTAAGGTGATCAGCAGCAGGTAGAACGAGTCGAACAGCTGGTAGAGCACACCGCCCTGGGTTCCGTTGGCGCGCGCGGGCTGCGTGAGAAAGCCCGGCTGGAACAGCGTCGAGATGCCCTCGAACAGGATGTAGGCCACCATGGAGACGACGATGAGCATGACGATGGCGACGATCGCCGTCAGCACGCCCGTGGCGATGCGGTCCCGCCTTTGGACACGCCCGAGTCTCGCCTCGTCGATGTGGATGCGCGTGCTAGCCACGAGCCTTCGCCCCCTTGCGGCCAATGAGATGGATGATCAGGATAAAGATGAGGCTCATGCCCATCAGCAGCAGGCCGAGCGCCCACAGGACGTCGTCTTGGGCCGACCCCTCGGCATAGACCGCCATAGATGTGGTGAGCGTGGTGGTGATGGTGGAGGCCGGCGACAGCAGCGACGTCGGCATGGCCTCGATACCGCCGATAACCATGCGCACGGCAAGCGTCTCGCCAAAGGCGCGCGTCATGCCAAGGATGACCGCGGTCATGAGCGACGGCATGGCGGACTTGAGCACCACGTGCCAGATGGTCTGCCAGCGGGTGTAGCCCAGCGCGAGCGAGCCCTGGCGGTAGCTGTCGGGCACGGCGCGCAGGCCATCGACCGAAAGCGTGGTCATCGTCGGCAGAATCATGACGGCCAGCACGATGGCGCCGGGCAAGATGCCCAGACCCGTGCTCACATGGAAAACACTCTTCATAAGGCCGACGACCACGTGAAAGCCGATCAGGCCAAAGACGACCGAGGGAATGCCGGTCAAAAGCTCAATGAGCGGCTGAAAGACCTTGGAGCCAAACTTAGGCTGAATCTCGACCGCAAAGATGGCAGAGCCGATGGCGATGGGCAGCGCGATGAGCGTGGAGAGCACCATGACCGCAAACGAGGTGACGATCAGGGGCAGGGCGCCGGTATAGGGCAGGCCGTTTTCGGCCGTGTTGGCCAGGTCCCACTTGGTGCCGGTGAAGAACTCGACGATCGAGACGCCGTCCTTAACAAAAGCCGAGAGGCCCTTTTGGGCGACCATAAAGATGAGCGCGGCAACGACAAGCGTCACGAGCGCTACGCACGCGCCCGTGACGCCCAGGCCCACGTTCTCAAGGTCGCGCTTTGGCAGCTGTTTTGCCATTGCAAACCTTTCCGGGGGCGATTACTTATTTAGCGGAGACCTTGCCGCTGGCGTCCTTGACGACCTTCATGGCAGAGACGGGGATAAAGCCCTGCTCCTCGACGAGCTTGCCCTGGACGTCGTCGGAAAGCATGAACTCTAGGAATGCCGTGGTGGCCTCGTCGGCGTCCTTGGAGCAGTACATGTGCTCGGTAGCCCAGATCTTGAAGGAGTCGTCGGTGACGTTTGCGCTCTTGGGCTCCACGCCCTCGACCTTGATGGCGTTGAACTTGG
>CAUGKA010000130.1 GCA_959599615.1 uncultured Collinsella sp.
ATCAATCAAATATATTGCGGGCGGGCACGCGGCCCTCTCGGGTCCTGAGCGCGACTCACCGGACTGGTTGTCTGATATTAAGATGGTGAAGGCCCCTTTCGGGGCCTTCTTTTTAGAGGAATTCGCCGACTCGGTGGACTTCGGTTTTGGTATTTGGAACCGATGGTTCACCAAAAAGAAAAATGAAATATAACCTAGCTGCGATAATCGCCTTGTTGCGAACTCGAACTGATCATGTAGATCTAAAATAGTCGCAATATACAATTGCCGAGTGGTGCGTTGGGTTGGAGCTGCTGCGGGTCCTATATGGATTGCGGTCTTGCGCCCCGATGTCCAAATAGGTCTCTCTAGACGGGAAGTTGCTCATGGACACCATATATGACGGAGACGGCTGGGTCGATCATTATAGTTGGCGACTAGTCGGCTCGGATGACAATGGGGATGTGGTGTTTGATGGACTATGTCCAAAGCATCTCCATCCTTTTGTTTCGTCGTTAATTGAGAGTTCCGCTCGTGTTGCCCCCTACAGCTCGGCGTCGCTTCACGATACGGACGTTTTGAAGACCATAAGGGAATCAATTGACGAGGGCACGATGAGCAGCCTGCTGTTTTCTCAGCTTGTGGGGCTAGATGAGATTGGCTCGAAACGACTGCTTGCGGGCGAAAAAGTGGAACTCACTTATCGGTCGATGATTTCAATCCTGCGGCTAGCCGATGTTCTTCGCAAATAAATGATAACGGGACAAGTGGGCTAGATCACTTGTCCCGTTATTAATTAAAGTGGATCGCGATGGGCAGGCTATAAAAATTCGCCGACTCGGTGGACTTCGGGTTCTAGGTCTACGTTGAATTGGTCTTTGACGGTTGTTTGGATGTGGCGGATGAGTTCGTCGACGTCGGCGGCGGTGGCGTGGTCGGCGTTGACGATGAAGCCGCAGTGCTTCTCGCTCACCTGCGCGCCGCCAACGGCGTGTCCTCGCAGGCCGGCATCCATGATGAGTTTGCCGGCAAAGTAACCCTCGGGGCGCTTGAAAGTGGAGCCAGCACTCGGCATGTCGAGCGGCTGCTTGTCCTCGCGGCGCTGGCGGTAGTCGTCCATGTCGGCCTTAATCATCGCGGCGTTGCCCGGGGCGAGATTGAAGGTGGCCGAAAGCACGGTAAAGCCGTCGTCGGCGATGCGGCTCTTGCGATAACCCAGGTTGAGCTCGTCGACATCGAACTCGATGATGCTGCCGCTGCCGCGGGTGCCGTCGTCGAGCATGCGGGCGGGCTTGTAGACGCGCACGGACCCCAGTACATCGGCCATGCAGGCACCGTAGGCGCCGGCGTTCATGTAGCAGGCGCCGCCGACCGATCCGGGGATACCCGAGATGGGCTCCATGCCGGTGAGACCGGCCTCGGCTGCTGCCGCGGCGACATCGGAAAGCAAGGCACCGGCTGCTGCCGTGACGTGCGTGCCGTTGACCGTAATGTCGGAGAGGCCCTTGCCCAGCGCCACGACAACGCCGCGGATGCCCTTGTCGCCGACGAGTAGGTCGGAGCCGTTGCCCACGATGGTGAGCGGCAGGTCGCAGCGATAGCAGGTATCGAGCGTGGCGACGAGGCCCTGCTCGGTATCGGGCGTGACAAAGACGTCGGCCGGGCCGCCGATCTTAAACGTGGTGTGCTCGCGCATGGGCTCGCTCATCAGTACGTTGTCCTCGCCGGCAACGCCAGCAAGCGCGCACAGCAGGTCCTCGTTAAAAAAGTCGTTCTCGTGCATACGAATATCCGCCTTTTGGTGGTCGTCGTCATCAATCGATTGCAATATACCCCACCCGGACGGATTTGGTGCGCTTGCGGCGATAAAACAGCCGTCTACCGGATTGGTAAAGTGTTTATCACCGAGGTAGAGGGGTAGTCGCTATACTTTCAAGAGATTGCGCGTAAACCCGGAAGGAGCGAGATGGCCAACAAAGTCACCCTCAAGCAGATCGCCCAGGAGGTGGGGCTTTCCCCCTCGTCGGTCTCGCTTGTGCTCAATAATCGGCCCTGTCGCATCTCAGAAGAAAACCGCAAGCTCATCAAGGAGGTCGCGGCGCGCAACCACTATGTTCCCAACCAGATTGCGCGTAGCCTGGTCATGCGCGAGTCGCGCACGCTGGGCCTTATCGTCCCTAACATCGAGAGCCGCTTTTTTGCCTCGCTTGCCGGCAGCTTGGAAAAGCGCTGCCGCGAGGACGGCTATGCGCTCTTTATTACCAGCTCGGGCGGAAGTGCCGACGACGATCTTGAGCTGCTGCGTCAGCTGGTGACGCGCGGCGTCGACGGTGTCTTTTTGGTGGTGGGTGACGAGTTCTCCGACGACCGCGCCCTGCGCGAAGAGGTCAGCCATCTACCCATCCCTGCCGTGATGGTCGATCGTGCCATTGAAGGACTCGAGTGCGACAAGGTGATGTTCGACCACGAGATGGGTGGCTACATGGCCACGCGGTATCTAATTGAGCAGGGTCATCGCCGCATCGCCTGTCTGGTTAACGCACGCCGTTCCAATACGGGTCGCAAACGACTTGCCGGCTATGAGCGCGCGCTGCGCGAGGTTGGCCTGCCAATCGACGCGCGTTTGGAGTTTGAGAGCGAGTACTACATTCCGAGCGCATACGAGGCCTCGGAGGCGGTACTCGCAACTGACGCCACCGCCGTGTTCGCAAGCTCGGATAACATTGCCCTCGGTTTGCTCAAGCGCTTGCACGAGATGGGGAAGAGCATCCCGGGCGATATTTCGGTGGTGAGCTATGACAACTCGGCGGCCGATGTTCTCTTTGAGCCGGCACTGACCGCGATTGAGCAGGACCCTGGTGTCCTTGCGGAGCATGCTTTTGGCTGCATGTCCAAGCGTCTTGCCGGTAGGGGCGGCAGGCGTGTCGAAGAGGTCGTTCTGGAGCCGGAGCTTATCGTTAAGGACAGCGTGCTCGAACTTACTAAACACAACTAAACACGTTTATCAATTTGCAGAGACCGAATGTGGAGCACCTGTGACAATCAACGCCGCAGGTGAATGTCGCGTTTTGCTAATCGATGGGATTGATAAGGGTGATAAAACGTTTTTTCACCATGATAAAACGTTTTAGCAAATATACTAGTCCCAACGAAAGGTTGCCGTATCGGAGGGTGACCGCACAGCGAAGGGACATAAACAATGGCTAAAACACTGGGGACGCCGTGGCAAAAACTGGGACATGAGGTTCCGGCTTCCGAGCTCGAGGGCGTCGACCTGTATTGGCGCGCATCGAACTATCTGTCCGTCGGTCAGATCTACCTTCGCTCTAACCCGCTAATGCGCCCCGACTTTGTTGATGAGAAAACCGGTGAGGTGCGCGACTTCGGTCGTCCGGACGTTAAGCACCGCCTGGTTGGCCACTGGGGCACCACGCCCGGCATCAACTTCCTGTTCGGTCACGTCAATCGTTTGATCGCCGACCACAACCAGAATGCTATCTTTTTGATGGGCCCGGGTCACGGTGGCCCCGCAGGTACTGCTCAGTCGCTGCTCGACGGCACCTACCGTGAGATCCGCCCCGACATCACCAATGACGAGGCAGGCCTTCAGAAGTTCTTCCGCCAGTTCTCCTATCCCGGCGGCATCCCGAGCCACTTTGCGCCCGAGACGCCCGGTTCCATCCACGAGGGCGGCGAGCTCGGCTACACGCTCAGCCACGCTTACGGTGCCGTTATGGACAACCCGAGCCTGCTGGCCGTGGCCGTGGTGGGCGACGGCGAGTCCGAGACCGGCCCGCTCGCGACCTCTTGGCAGTCCAACAAGCTCGTGAACCCGGCAACCGACGGTATCGTCCTGCCGATCCTGCACCTCAACGGTTACAAGATCGCCAACCCCACCATCCTCGCCCGCGTGTCCGATGAGGAGCTCACCAAGTTCTTCGAGGGCATGGGCTACAAGCCGCACTTCTTTGTCGCCGGCTTTGACGACGAGAGCCACGCAAGCATCCACGAGCGCTTTGCCGCACTGTTTGAGCAGGTCTTTGACGAGATCTGTGACATCAAGGCCACTGCGCAGGCCCAGGTCGCCGCAGGCGAGACCGTGGTCCGCCCGGCCTACCCCATGATCGTGTTCCGCACGCCCAAGGGCTGGACCTGCCCCAAGCAGATCGACGGCAAGAAGACCGAGGACTCCTGGCGCGCGCATCAGGTGCCGCTGGCGAGCGCCAAGGACACCCACGAGCACTTCCGCGTGCTGCGCGAGTGGCTGCGCTCCTACAAGCCCGAGCAGCTCTTTACGCCCGAGGGCCAGGTGCGTCCCGAGGTGACGGCCTTTATGCCGACCGGCGAGCTGCGCATTGGCGCTAACCCCAACGCGAACGGCGGCAAGGTGCGCCGCGAGCTCGAGCTCCCCGATATTCATGCCCACGAGATTCCCGTCGCAAGCAAGGGCCACGGCTGGGGCTCCACCGAGGCCGCCCGCGTCTTTGGCGAGTACACTGCCGACGTCCTGGCCAAGAACATGGATGACTTCCGCATCTTTGGTCCCGATGAGACCGCGTCCAACCGCCTGCAGGCTGCCTACAAGGTGACCAAGAAGCAGTGGGACGCTGGCTTCTACGAGGACGATGCCAACGACGAGCTGCTGGCAGGCTCCGGTAAGGTCGTCGAGCAGCTGTCCGAGCACCAGTGCGAGGGCTTCCTCGAGGCCTACGTGCTCACCGGCCGCTCCGGTGTGTGGAGCTCCTACGAGAGCTTTGTCCACGTCGTCGATTCCATGGTCAACCAGCACTGCAAGTGGCTTGAGGCTACCAAGCGCGAGATTCCGTGGCGTGCCCCCATCAGCGGCCTTAACATTTTGCTGTCGAGCCATGTCTGGCGCCAGGACCACAACGGATTCTCGCACCAGGACCCCGGCTTTATCGACCTGCTGCTCAACAAGGCCAACGACACGCATATCGTGAATGCCTACTATCCGGCCGACGCCAACATGGCCCTTGCCGTTGCCGAGCGTGTCTACCAGTCCACCGACTGCGTCAACGCCATCTTCTGTGGCAAGCAGCCCGCCCCCACCTTCCAGACGGTCGACGAGGCCAAGTCTGAGCTCGCCGAGGGCGTGGCGACCTGGGAGTGGGCATCGACCGCCGACTCGCTCGCCGAGGCCGACGTCGTGGTCGCCACCTGCGGTGACGTGCCGACGCTCGAGGCCCTGGCTGCAACCGATATGCTGCGCGAGCTAGGCATTAAGGTGTGGTTCGTTAACGTGGTCGACCTGCTCAAGATCCAGAATGTCTGCGAGAACGACCAGGCCATCAGCGATGAACGCTGGGCTGAGCTGTTCGGCTGCGGCGAGAAGCCCGTGCTCTTCGCCTTCCACGCCTATGCCGGCACGATTCGTCGCCTGATCTGGAACCGCCCCGGCCACGACGCCTTCCGCGTTCACGGCTACGAGGAGAAGGGCTCCACGACCACGCCGTTTGACATGCTGCGCCTGAACAACATGGATCGCTGGGCGCTGGCCGCCGACGTGCTGCGCATGGTCGACGCCGACAAGTTTGCCGAGCAGATTGATGAGTGGGAGGCCTTCCGCACCGAGGCCTTTGAGTTCGCATGCGACGAGGGCTACGATCACCCGGCCTTTACCGACTGGGTCTGGCC
>CAUGKA010000131.1 GCA_959599615.1 uncultured Collinsella sp.
GCCTATGCCTACGCGGATGCGAGTGAGGGCGAGTCCACGACCGACATGGTCTTTGCGGGCGAGAACCTTGTCTACGAAAACGGCTCCAAGCTCACCGCGACCAAACTGCTTACCTGTGATATGGCCATCGCCGACGTTGACCTTGACCGCCTGGTTGCCGAGCGCCGTCGCTCGACGACGTGGACGCGCGCGGACGATGCGCCGGAGGCCACGACCGTTGAGTTCTCTTTTGAGGGCGTGCTGACAGACGAACCTGTCCTGCGCGATGCACTCGGCATCGACCGTGTCTTCCCCTGCGCGCCCTTTGTGCCGGCCGACCATGGTGACCTTGCCGAGCGTTGCGAGACCATCCTCGACCTGCAGACCGCCGGCCTCAAGACCCGCCTGGCCCATACGGGCACCAAGGCTGCAGTCATCGGTCTTTCGGGCGGCCTGGACTCCACGCTGGCACTGCTTGTGACCGTGCGCGCCTTCGATGCACTGGGGCTGCCGCGCACCGGTATCACGGCCGTGTCCATGCCCGGCTTTGGCACGACGCATCGCACCAAGTCGAATGCCGAGTCGCTCGCTCGCGACCTTGGCGTGAGCTTCCGCGAGGTTTCGATCCACGCGGCCGTGGAGCAGCACTTCAAGGACATTGAGCACGATCCGGCCGTGCAGGACGTGACCTACGAGAACAGCCAGGCCCGCGAGCGCACGCAGATTCTGATGGATCTGGCCAACCAGGCTGGCGGTTTTGTCATCGGCACGGGCGACCTGTCGGAGCTGGCGCTCGGTTGGGCTACCTATAACGGCGACCACATGAGCATGTACGCCGTCAACGCGAGCGTGCCCAAGACGCTTGTGCGCCATCTGGTGCGCTATGCGGCCGATGTCTTTGGCGGGCATATTGCCGAGGTCTTGCTCGATATCCTCGATACGCCGGTGTCCCCCGAGCTCCTGCCGCCCACGGGCGACGGCGAGATTGCGCAGAAGACTGAGGACCTGGTGGGCCCGTACGAGCTGCACGACTACTTCCTCTACTACCTGCTGCGTTTTGGCTTTGAGCCGGGCAAGATCTACCGCATGGCGCTCAAGAGCTTCGAGGGCGTCTACGACGTCAAGACCATTCACACGTGGCTACGCACGTTCTACCGTCGCTTCTTTGCCCAGCAGTTTAAGCGCAGCTGCCTGCCCGATGGCCCCAAGGTGGGCTCGGTCACGCTCAGCCCGCGCGGCGATTGGCGCATGCCGAGTGACGCTAGCTCGCGCCTGTGGCTCGCCCAGATTGACGCGCTCAATCCGATGGACTAAGGTTGCCAAATTGAACCAAAACAGCGGGTGCAAGCGTTACACTTTTGCAATCTGATGGCCCGTATCGCGCGGCGCTCTTGTCGGAGCGCCGCGTTTTTCATATCGAAAGGTGGCACCATGCAGGCATCGCAGCGTCTCGACCGCTTTGGCGCGGAGGTCTTCGCCTCGCTCAACAACAAACTGCTTGCGCTGAAGGCTCAGGGCAAGACCATTTACAACATGAGCGTGGGCACGCCCGACTTTAAGCCGTACGACCACGTGGTCGAGGCGCTCACGCAAGCGGCCCAGGACCCCGAGATGTGGAAGTATGCCCTGCGCGACCTGCCCGAACTCAAGCAAGCCGTGTGCGATTACTATGAGCGCCGCTTTGGCGTTTCGGGCATTACGCCGTCTATGGTGCAGTCGTGCAACGGCACGCAGGAGGGCGTGGGCCATTTGGGCCTGGCCCTGCTCGATCCGGGTGACACCATTTTGGTTCCCGATCCGTGCTACCCGGTCTTTGAGGCGGGCGCCAAGATCGCCGATGCCAAGCTCGAGTACTATCCGTTGGTCGCCGAGCATAATTACCTGCCCTATGTGGCGGGTATCGATCCCGAGGTGGCCGATCGTGCCAAGTATATGATCGTGTCGCTGCCCGCAAACCCGGTCGGCTCGTTGGGCACGCCCGAGGTCTACGAGGAGATCATCGCTTTCGCCCGCGAGCACGACCTGCTCATCGTCCATGACAACGCGTACTCCGACATCGTGTTCGACGGCGAGCCGGGCGGAAGCTTCTTGCAGTATCCTGGTGCGCTCGAGGTGGGCGTGGAGTTCTTCTCGCTTTCCAAGTCGTTTAACGTCACCGGTGCGCGTATCGGCTTTTTGGTCGGCCGCGAGGACGTGGTCTCTGCCTTTGCCAAGCTGCGCGGCCAGATCGACTTTGGTATGTTCTTCCCGATCCAGAAGGCTGCTATCGCCTGCCTGAACGGTCCGCGCGATGAGGTCGAGGCGCAGCGTCTGAAGTACCAGGAGCGCCGCGATGCCCTGTGCGACGGTCTTGAGGGCCTGGGCTGGGAGCGTCCCAACGCGCATGGCTCTATGTTTGTGTGGGCCAAGCTTCCCGGTGGTCGCACCGATTCCATGGCGTTTTGCGAGGAGCTCATGGAGAAGGCCGGCGTTGTGGTGACGCCGGGCGCGAGCTTTGGTCCTTCGGGCGAGGGGCACGTGCGCATGGCGCTGGTCTTGCCGCCCGACCAGATTGCTTTGGCTGTCGAGGCCATTCGCGAGGCGGGCCTGTATTAGAAAGGTATTTCGGCTCGTCAATAGCTCGAAACCGATTTCGTGCAGTTATTTTACGAATCCTGCAAACAATTTCGGTAAACGGTCGATTTTTGGCTGCGAATAGGAGCATAATCAAAGTCCCGATTGGATGTATTGGGATTACGGCAAGCCGCTCGGGTCGTTCCCGGGCGGCTTGCTTGTGGAGAGAGAGATGGGAGTTTCTAATGGTTAACGAGAAGAAGGTCGCTATTGTCGGCTGCGGTTTCGTTGGTTCGTCTTCGGCGTTCGCGCTGATGCAGAGTGGTCTGTTCTCCGAGATGGTCCTCATCGACGTGGACAAGAACCGCGCCGAGGGTGAGGCCCTGGATATCGCGCACGGCATGACGTTTGCCGAGCCGATGAAGATCTACGCCGGCGATTATTCCGATGTCGCCGACGCCGCCATGATCGTCGTCACCGCTGGCGCTGCCCAGAAGCCCGGTGAGACTCGCCTGGACCTGGTCAACAAGAACGTCAGCATCTTTAAGTCCATTATCCCCGAGATTAAGAAGTCCGGCTTCGACGGCATTCTGCTCATCGTCTCCAACCCGGTCGATGTTCTGACCTACGCCGCCATCAAGATGTCCGGCCTGCCCGAGGGCCATGTCATCGGCTCCGGCACCGTGCTCGACACTGGCCGTCTGCAGCAGATGCTTGGTGCCCACGTCGAGGTTGACCCGCGCGATGTCCAGGCCTATGTCATGGGCGAGCACGGCGACTCCGAGTTTGTCGCTTGGTCCAGCGCCCAGGTTGCCGGCGTTCCGCTGAACACCTTCTGCGAGCTTCACGGTCATCTGGAGCATGAAGCTGCCGAGAAGCGCATCGCCGAGGACGTCAAGAACTCCGCCTACACCATCATCGAGAAGAAGCACGCCACCTACTATGGCGTCGCCATGGCCGTCAAGCGCATCTGCACCGCCGTCATGCGCGATGAGCAGACCGTTCTGCCCGTCTCCTCGCTCATGGTGGGCGAGTATGGCCTGTCCGATCTTGCCATCTCCATGCCGACGGTCGTTGGCCGCGACGGCGTCGTCTGTCGCGTCCCCGTGCCGCTGAACGATGACGAGCAGCATGAGCTCACCGCCTCCGCCAAGGCCCTCAAGGACATCATCGACAGCGTCGACTTCTCCTGCTAAATCAAGCTCGCTAGAGCGAAAAGCTACAATGAAGGCGTCCGGGTCCACACGGCCCGGGCGCCTTTTTGGTGCAAAGTAACCTGACCCCAATGCACCATAGTTGATGGGAGGGCCATGTCGGATTCGCCTAATTTTTTGACATATGCCCAGACGGTGTTTGATCCGTTTGAGGAGCGGTCGTTCTGCGCGGTGGATAGCCTGGTCTTTGCGTGGTTGTCTTATTTGCGTTTGCCGGGTGATATGGCGGAGCTGACGAACTGGCAGGGCCTAGACGTACGCGAGCTGCTGCGTGCCGAGTGCTACCGGGACATGATTGACGACTTGTGGGACCCAGAGGGGAGCAGGGCCTTGTTGGAGGCCGTGGCAGCAAGCCCTCGCTACCGTGGCGTGCACGTTTGCGGCTATCGTGCCGTGAGCGATGTGGTAGCGACAGAGCAGTTTGCAGCCATGGCGTTCCGGTTTCCGGCGGGGTTTAGTTATCTTTCCTTCCGGGGGACCGACAGCACGATTGTGGGCTGGAAAGAGGACTTTAACATGGCGTTTCGGTGTCCTGTGCCGGCCCAGGAATCCGCGGTACGTTATGTGGACGAGGCGGCGGATGCGATTGACGGGCCGCTTTTGTGCGGAGGTCATTCCAAGGGTGGAAACCTTGCGGTGTACGGTGCGGCGATGTGCTCCGATGTCGCCCGCGAGCGAATCGAACGGGTGTATTCCCATGATGGTCCGGGCTTCGTCGAGGAGTTTCTGAACGGCAACGCCTTTGCCGATCTTTGCGGTCGAATCGACAAGACGCTACCTCGGTCGTCGATCTTTGGCATGATGTTCGAGACACAGGAGGACTATGCCATCGTTGAGAGCACCGAGTTCAGCCTGCTGCAGCACAATCCCTTTAGCTGGGTGGTTGATGGTCGCGACTTCGTGTACTGTGAGCGCCTGTCCGCCGGTGCTCGATACGTTGATGGCTCCATTCGCGAGATGCTGCTTGCAGTGTCGCCTAGCGAGCGCGAGCGTTTTGTAGATGCGTTGTTCTCCGTGTTTGAGGCTACGGGTGCTGAGCGGTTTGCGGATATCGCCGGGAATCTGCGCGAGAGCCTGCCCGTGATGCTCCAGGCTGCGCAAGGCTTTGACGAGGATACGCGACGCTTTGTCTCGCAGACTATCGTGGCAATCCTTAAATGCGCACTGCTGCCCAAACGACCCCAGATCGACATGCCCGCTGCCGGCAAGAGTTTGGCAGAACAGCTCGAGGCTTGGCAATCCGAGCTCCTGCGCTAACCATTGGTGCAAAGCAACCTGACCCCAATGCATCAATCTGCGGTGCGCTTGGGGCGGGCTCGACCGCTATACTGGTTCGTGCCGAAATCGATCTAGAACGGAATGCCGTATATGAAAATCAATCACGCGATTCTGCATATCCTGGACTTTGACTCTGCCGTCAACGTCATGAGCCAGCGCGAGCTCGATATCGAGAGTCGTACCGTGCGCAACTTCGTGACCACACATCTGCGCCGCGCGCGTACCTCGGCCGACAACAAACGCGCCACGTTTGCCGAGAACTCTGCGTTTGGTGGTGAGCTCAAGGGCTATTTCTTTGGCGAGCGCGAGTTCGTGGACCTGTCGCAGCAGATTGCGGAGTTTATCTCCTCCGAGCTCACCAAAGCCGAGAAAGCCGAGTCCACCGACGTGCTCGTGGCCGATTTTGACGACGATGAGGATGCCCGCTGGTTTGCCGTGATGCTGCTGGGCTCCAAGCAGGCTTTTATGCACGAAGTGGGTCGCGAGGAGGGGGAGGTGCGCAACGACATCGCGCGCCACT
>CAUGKA010000132.1 GCA_959599615.1 uncultured Collinsella sp.
TCCGACCAGTCCCTGCCATGCCAGAACTCCTTCTTGAGCAGGCCGAAGAAGCCCTCCATCGCCGCGTTGTCCGGGCTGCAGCCCTTGGCGGACTGGATTGGCTACACTGATGTGGACAGTTCCGGGGGGGGCGCAAGAGACGAGAGGACCGTGTACGCGTTCCTGCGCGAGGGCCGCGGGGAGGGGCTGCCTGGGTGCGGCGCCTGTCAACTCGGTCTACGTCCTTGATGACCGGGTCGTACTCAATATCAACCTCACGGATGATGCCAAAACGGTCACCCGTGAGGAAGTGTTGGGTTCGAGTGCTATGGACAATGTTCCAGCATGCTGGGATCGAATTCGCTTGCGGGAATCACGCGGTACCCATGGCGCAGCAGCAGGTCGACGAAAACGCCGTTGCCCGCGGTGAGCGTACCGCTAAAGGTGCCATCGTAGACGTGACCCGTACCGCACGAGGGGCTGCGGTCCTGCAAAATGCACGCAACGATCTCGGACGGCCCGCCCGCCTGCTCGCACATATCGAGCGCACGCTGGGCGCCCAGACGAAACTCGCGATCGACCGAGACGCCCTCGCAGGTGCGGACCTCGCCGTTCGCAATCTCGGATGGCTTGCGCGGCGTGGGAAGGCCGCCAAAAACCTCGGGACATACGAGGAGTACCTCGGTCCCCGTGCGCTCGCAAGCCTCGACCAGCTCGCGATGGTAATTGTCGAGCCCGTTATACTTACAGCTTTCACCCATCAAACAGGCACTTACCACGATCTTCATATACAACTCTCCCCACACAAATCGCCCCATTTGAGAAAGCTGCTCAAATGGGGCGTCGACGTTTACTGGCTCGACCGCGGCTTTACTGTTGCTTGGGCATCAGCGGATTCTCGCGCGTGAGGAGGTTCATGAACTCCTCACCCGTGATGGTCTCCTTCTTGTACAGATAACGAGCCAGCTCATGGAGCTTGAACTTGTTTTCCTTGAGGATCTGCAGGGCGCGATCGTGCGCGTCCTCGATCAGCTTAGCGACAATCGCGTCCACACGCTCGGCCGTACCAGGGGCGCAGGTGAGCGACGTGTCCTGATTGAGATACGCGTTCTGCACGGTACCGAGCGCCATCATGCCAAACTCGTCGGACATACCAAAGCGCGTCACCATATTACGGGCAAGCTTGGTGGCCTGTTCGATATCGTTGGCGGCACCGGTCGTCATCTCGCCAAAGATGAGTTCCTCGGCCGCACGGCCGCCACAATAGACGGCGAGCTTGTCCAAGACCTCCTGGCGCGTCGTCAGGAAGCGCTCGTCCTCCTCGACCTGCATGGTGTAGCCCAGAGCACCACTCGTGCGCGGCACGATGGTGATCTTAGTGACCGGGGCAGAGCCCTTCTGGCGGGCGGCAACGATGGCATGGCCGATCTCGTGGTAGGACACGACCTGCTTCTCATGGTCGGACAGCACCGTGGACTTACGCTGCTGACCAGCAATGACGACCTCAACCGACTCCTCAAAGTCGTCCTGGGTCGCGCGTTTACGACCCTCGCGGACCGCGCGCAGGGCGCCCTCATTGATGATGTTGGCCAGGTCGGCACCCGAGGCGCCGGGCGTGGCGCGGGCAATCGCGGTCAGGTCGATCGGCGGCTGCGTCTTCACGCTCTTGGCATGCAGCTCAAGAATGTTCTTACGTCCGGTCAGGTCGGGCAGCTCAACGGGGATGCGGCGGTCAAAACGACCGGGGCGCAACAGGGCGGGATCGAGGCTGTCGGGACGGTTGGTTGCGGCGAGCACAACGATACCCTTGTGGTTATCGAAGCCGTCCATCTCGGTCAGCAGCTGGTTGAGCGTCTGCTCGCGCTCGTCGTTGCCGCTAAAGCCACCGCCATCGCGCTTCTTGCCGATGGTATCGATCTCATCGATAAAGACGATGCACGGGGCCTTTTCCTTGGCCTGCTTAAACAGATCGCGAACCTTAGCGGCACCACGGCCGACGAACATCTCGACGAACTCAGAACCAGAAATACTAAAGAACGGCACGCCCGCCTCGCCGGCCACAGCCTTGGCAAGCAGGGTTTTACCGGTACCCGGAGGGCCAACAAGGAGAGCACCGCGCGGCAGCTTGGCGCCGATCTCCTCGTAGCGCTGCGGCTTCTCCAGAAAGTCGACGACCTCCTTGAGGGACTCCTTGGCCTCTTCCTGGCCGGCGACATCCTTAAAGGTCACGCCCACGTCCTTGGAGGCGATCACGCGCGCACCGGACTTGCCCAGTCCACCGCCGCCAAAACCACCGCCGCCAAAGTTCATCGACGGACCGTCATCACCCATGGCCTTTTTCATGCGGCGGTTGAGCCACCAGCCGATCAGGAAGAAAATCGCTATGGGAAGAATGAGGGTGAGCAGGTAGTAGGTCATCAGACCCGAGTTCTTATCGGGAACGACCGACTCAAGCGAGGCGCCAGATTCAAGCACGCGATCGGTAAAGCCCGCGTCATTCGGCACACCGGTCGTCTTGTAGGCGATGTTCTCGTCCTCGCCCTTCTTGGTGTAATAAATCGTGTAATCGTCCGTGTTGTACTCGACCTTGTCGACGCTCTTCTTATCGAGCGCTTTGACAAACGTCGAATAATCGGTCTTCGTAATCTGCTGCGTGTGACCGATGTTGGGGAACAGAACGGTCGAGAGCACGAGGTAGACGACGAAGGCGATGAGCACGTAGAGGATCATATTCCGTCTACGTTTGTTGTCATCCATCTCCATCTGCTTGAACTCCATCTACTGGGGTTGATAATGCTATCTAGAATACCCAACCCGAACGGCGATAAACCGACGCCGGGCACGAAAGGACAGAGATGGCATCACTGGAAGTCGGCAAGGTTCAAATCTATACGGGCGACGGCAAGGGCAAGACGACGGCTGCGCTGGGACTCGCGCTGCGCGCCACGGGCTATGGACTTAACGTGCTCATGCTTCAGTTTGCCAAGAAGCTGCACTGCGCCGAACATGACGCAGCACCTCGATTGGGGCTACGCATCGTACAAGCCGACCGCGATACGCCCGAAGCCTGTGCCGCACAGATCATGGAGCTGGCGCGCGAGCAGATTTGCCGGGTCGACGTGCTGATCTTGGATGAGCTGGGGGAAGCCATGCGACGGGGCTTTGTGACGCGCGAAGATGTCGAAGCGTTGATCGCGATGAAACCAACCACCACAGAGCTCGTGCTCACCGGCCGCGGCCTGCTGCCCCTCGCCGACCTTGCCGACCTAGTAACCGAAATGCGCCCCATCAAACACTACTTCGACGAAGGCCTCCTAGCCCGCCAAGGCATCGAATACTAATTGATCAGAAGGGAACGGAGGAAAACGAATCATCGACATCACGACGAAGAGCAATGATCCGTTTTCCTCCGTCCCCCAGGGATCATTAGGCGGCGGCGCGGCCTAGCCAGTTGCCGCTGTGATGGTAGACGGTGAACATCGTGGCGGTGATCACCCAGGTTACGGGGTAGACCAGCAGCAGATGCTCGAGCGAGGGGTCGAGCGGCATAATCGCGAACACCCACGCCACACGGAGCACGACCGTGCCGAAGATCGTGAGCATCATAGGCTGGAAGCTCACGCCGGCGCCGCGGATGGAGCCGGACGCGTTTTCGATAATCGAGAAGATCGCGTAGAACGGCGCGATGAAATGAAGAATCGTCGTGGTGTAGGCCGATATCGCGGCATCGTCGATAAACAGACGCGAAAGCGGGCCCGAAAACACCAGCAGCACGGCAGACAGGCCACCGATAAGCACAAATGAAAGCACGAGCGACGTGTGATATCCCTTTCGCATGCGATCGTAATTGCGCGCACCAAAGTTCTGCGCCGAGAACGTAGTAATCGACACACCAAGCGCCTCGGTCACCATCCAGATAATGCCGTCCAGGCGACCGGAAAGGCCCCAAGCGGTCGTGACATCGGCTCCAAACGAGTTGACCGACACCTGAATCAAAACGTTGGAGATCGAATACGCCGCAGACTGAACGCCCAGCGGCAAACCGCACGAAAGCATGCTCTTGCAAATGCTGCGATCGATACCGAGCTTGGATAGCGACAACCGCCACGCCCCCGGAGCGCGCATCATGCGGATCACAATCATCGTGGCATTGGTGCAGATAGTCAGCGCCACCGCGATGCCGCAGCCCAGCGCTTCCATGTGCAGCACGGCGACAAAAAGAATGTCGAATGCCACATTGACGAAGCAGCCGGAGGCAATAATAACCGCCGGACCGCGCGTGTCGCCCACGGCGCGCAACAGCGCCGTCCCCATGTTGAGCAGCAGCGCCGCAAACATGGCGGCAAAGTAGCAACGAGCATACGCCACACCCTCGGCCAGCAGCTCATGCGGCGTATTCATCAGCACAAGCATCGGCTCGACAAACACCATGCCCAGAATGGAAATGACAATGCCGCCCACCAGCGCGAGCGTCATGGCCGTATGGACCGATCGGCTCAAGCGCTCGTCATCGTGCTGGCCAAAAAACTGGCCCGTAATGACCGCACAGCCAGCACCCACACCGACGCAAAAACCAATGCAGAGCTCCGTAAGCACCATCGTGGCCTGAATGCCACCCAGTGCGAGCTTGCCGCCAAACTGACCGACGATATAGGTACCGATAAGCGTGTAAGCCTGCTGAAAAAACGAGCTAAAGAAGATGGGAACGCACAGCGAAAGCAGCTGCTGCCAAATAACGCCCTGCGTTACATCGATAGCCGCAGATTTCTTAGCCACACGCCCTCCCCACTAGCGTACGTCATACAACAAAACGGCATTTTAAGACCAAAGCCAATACCAGCTTAGCACCGACCGGCGTAGGCCGAAACGCCCCGAACCAGAGTCCGGTGCGAACTATCTGCCTAGTGATACAGACCCGGCTGGTAGTGGTACTCGTTGCTCACATGCGGGCACAGCTGCCAAAAGGCGACGGCACTCGCAGCGGCCACGTTGAGCGAATCGACCCCATGCGCCATTGGAATACGCACGGCGCGGTCGCAGCCCGCAATGGTCTTGGTGCCCAAGCCGGCACCCTCGGTGCCCATAAAGATTGCCAGGCGGTCAATCTCCTGCAGCGCGGGATCGTCCAGCGACACCGAATCATCCGTCAACGCCATGGCGGCACACGAAAAGCCGGCATCGTGCAGCGCCGCCAGCCCATCATGCGGCCATACGCGCGCCTCGCTGCCAATGCGCGTCCAGGGCACCTGGAACACCGTGCCCATGCTCACGCGGGCCGAGCGACGGTACAGCGGGTCACAGCAAGTGGGGCTCACCAAAATACCGTCGACGTTCAGCGCAGCCGCCGAGCGGAATATTGCGCCCACATTGGTATGGTCGACAATGCCCTCGAGCACGCACACGCGCACCGGGCGCTCCCCCGCCGCCTCGACGACGCCGCCCAAGAACTCATCAACCGGAATCTGTCGAGGGCGACGAAATGCCGCGAG
>CAUGKA010000133.1 GCA_959599615.1 uncultured Collinsella sp.
AAGGACGGCACGCACAGCTACGGCATCTACGAGGGCGGCGCGTTCCGTCACGTGATCCTGGAGGAGAAATAATCATGGCGCAGCACATGGCTCAGCAAAATGCCGAGGGCTCGCGCGATCTGTTCACGCTGGTCGACGCGTCGGCCGAGCTGCAGCATCTGGTGCAGACCATCTGGCGCCTGCGTCAGCCCGACGGCTGTCCGTGGGACCGCGAGCAGACGCACCGCAGCATTGGCAAGAACATGATCGAGGAGGCCTATGAGGCGCTCGACTGCATCGAGGCCGACGATGCCATGCATCTGCGCGAGGAGCTGGGTGACGTACTCATGCAGGTGGTGCTGCATGCGCAGATTGCGACGGACGCCGGCGAGTTTACGCTGGCCGACGTGGCACGCGATATCGACGCCAAGCTCATTCGCCGCCACCCACACGTGTTTGGCGATGCGGATGCAGAGAGCTCCGACGAGGTGCTCAAGATCTGGGATGAGGTTAAGCTTGCCGAGAAGGCTGCCAAGGACAAGGCCGTGGCGGCAGGCGAGGCTGCGCCCGAGGGCCTGCTCGACGGTGTGCCCACGCATCTGCCGGCACTGATGCAGGCGCAGAAGGTGTCGCGCAAGGCGGCTGCCGTGGGCTTTGAGTGGGAGACGGTCCAGGATGTGTGGGACGAGGTCGCCGAGGAGCGTGCCGAGTTTGAGGCCGAGGAGCCCGGCTCGCCCGAGCGCGAGATGGAGTTTGGCGACCTGCTCTTTGCCCTAGTCAACGTTGCGCGCAAGGAGGGGATTGACGCCGAGAGCGCCCTGCGTGCCAGCACGGCAAAGTTCCGCCGCCGCTGGGCCGCGATGGAGCAGATGGCGGCCGACGCCCACGTGGATCTGGCCGAGCTTTCGACCCACGGCCTCAATGACCTCTGGGATGCCGCAAAGGCAGAGGAGTAAGACTGCGGGGGCGACGGGACGGACTTTCTCATCGCCCCCATTATTTTTCAAAAAGATTGTATCCCTTGGCTAACTTAGGGCATAATGCAAAAAGTGCGATAAGGCTAACTTATGAACCTGCGCGCCGCTGTAGCGTGCAAGCCGTGTCGCCAAGCATTCAACCCGTTTCCAAGTGAGAGGGAGACAACATGAGCGATATTTTGGATGTCTACGGTCGCGAGGTACTCGACAGCCGCGGCAACCCCACCGTCGAGGTCGAGGTCGTGCTCGAGGACGGCAGCTTCGGCCGCGCGATGGTGCCTTCGGGCGCTTCGACCGGCGCCTTTGAGGCCTGCGAGCTGCGCGATGGCGACAAGGGTCGCTACCTGGGCAAGGGCGTCTCGCAGGCCGTCGAGCACGTCAATAACGAGTGCGCTAACGCCGTCGTGGGCCTCGACGCCTTCGATCAGCGCACCGTCGATGCCGCGCTGATTGCCGCGGACGGTACCCCCAACAAGACCAAGCTCGGCGCCAACGCCATTCTGGGCGTGTCGCTGGCAGTTGCCCGCGCCGCTGCCGAGTCGGCGGGTCTTTCGCTGTACCAGTACCTGGGTGGCGTCAACGCCCACCTGCTGCCCACGCCCATGATGAACATTCTCAACGGCGGCGTGCATGCCGACAACAACGTCGACTTCCAGGAGTTCATGATCATGCCGGTGGGCGCCCCGAGCTTTACCGAGGGCCTGCGTTGGTGCGCCGAGGTATACCACACCCTCAAGGGCGTGCTGCACGAGGCAGGCCTGGGCGGCGGCGTGGGCGACGAGGGTGGCTTTGCCCCCAACCTCAAGACCAACGCCGAGCCGTTCGAGTACATCACCAAGGCCGTGGAGAAGGCCGGCTTTAAGCCCGGTGTCGACTTCATGTACGCCATGGACCCGGCCTCGACCGAGTTCTACAACGCCGAGACCGGCATGTACGAGCTCAAGGGCGAGGGCGTGGAGTACACGAGTGCCCAGATGGTCGATTACTGGGAGAAGCTCGTCGACACCTATCCCATCATCTCCATCGAGGACGGCATGGCCGAGGAGGACTGGGACGGCTGGGTCGAGCTGACCCGCCGCATTGGCAACAAGGTGCAGCTGGTGGGCGACGACCTGTTCGTCACCAACACCGAGCGCCTCAAGAAGGGCATCAAGCTGGGCGCCGCCAACGCGATCCTGGTCAAGGTCAACCAGATCGGCACGCTCACCGAGTCGCTCGAGGCCATCGAGACCGCCAAGGAGGCCGGCTACGCCTGCATCGTGAGCCACCGCTCCGGCGAGACCGAGGATTCCACGATCGCCGACCTGGTCGTGGGCGTCAATGCCGGCCAGATCAAGTCGGGCGCCCCGTGCCGTAGCGACCGCATCGCCAAGTACAACCAGCTCATCCGTATCGAGGACGAGCTCGAGGGCAGCGCGCGCTACGCCGGTAAGACCGCGTTCTACAACATTCGCTAAACGGGCGAATTTGGCGAGGGGGAGGCTGACTCGGTTCCGTCCCGCCTTGACTGGATGCTGCAAAGCGCCATGGGCGCTGGGCCATACGGCTCAGCGCCTTTTTTATGTCGAGCAAAGGCTGGCGAAGGCGGTGCAGGCGCTCGTGCTATAACTAAAGGACTTAGCGCAAACAAACCTCAACCGCACAAGGCGCACATGGATCAGATTTACGACAACAGGTACTATTCCGCCGGTTCGCGTGAGCCGTCGCCTCGCCGTGCGCGCACGGTGCAGCTCGGTGGGTCCGCCTACGCCGGCGCCGACCGCTCCGCGCAGCGCCCGACAAGTACCTCGCGCCCCAATGCTCAATCAAATACCTTGGCAGATGGACCGGTGCGCCCGGCACGTTCGTCGCATACGTCGCGTCCCTCGACTCAGGCACACGACAAATCGAGCAGGCCCTCGAACCGTTTTTCGGGCTCGGACTTTATGCGCTACGCCAACGACAATGCGGTGGTCAAGGCGATCTATGACTTTACGCATGGCTCTCTGCGTCCGCTGTTTATCGGTATCGTGGTGGCGCTGGCGCTCGTGAGCCTGTATTTTCCCGTACGCGACCTGTACGTGGCAAAACGCTCGAGCGACATCTTGGCCAAGCAGGTCGAGATTCGCCAGCAATACAATGATGAACTGCAAAAAAGCGTCGACAAGCTGCTCTCGGAGGAGGGTATCAAGGACGCGGCGTCCGAGGACCTGGGCCTGGTGATGCCCGGCGAGAAGAAGATTGACGTGCTAGGCTTGGACGACGATTCGGACTCGTCGTCGAGCAAAAAGTCCTCAAACGCCAAGAAGGCCAGCGAAGTGGCCAAGGAAATCGAAGAAGTCGGCAAGGACGCGCCGTGGTACATCCAGGCGCTCGACATGCTGTTTGGGTTTAACGGCGTCGAGGGCCAGACGGTCGTGTCCAACGGCAAATAGCGCCCGGAGGGGAGCCCGCAATGACAAATTGCAAACGCTATAAGGTAGCCGCGATCGACCTGGGAACGGTGTCGTCGCGACTGGTGCTGGCGCAGGTCGAGGCCGGGGCGATCGTGGAATCGTCCAAGCATACCGAGATTACCGACCTGGGCGAGGGCGTGGACGCGACGGGCCGCTTTTGCGAGGCGGCCGTTGAGCGTGTGCTCGCTGCGTGCCGTACGTTTGTGGACGAGGCCCGTGCCTTTGGGGCCGTGTGCGTCTGCACCACGTGCACGAGTGCCGCGCGCGATGCGTCCAATGCCGCGCTGCTGCTGGACGGCCTGCGCGAGTTGGGGCTCAAACCACAGGTGATTCCGGGCGAGGTCGAGGCGCGCCTGACGTTTTTTGGCGTGGCGCACGACTTTGCCGGCGAGCGCATCATCGTCGCGGATTCGGGCGGCGGGTCCACGGAACTCGCGACGGGCGTATACGCTCCGGAGCGCGGCGTCTTTGCGCTGGAGGGAACGCGCTCGCTGGACATCGGTTGCCGTCGCGTGACGGAGCGCTTTTTCTCTGCGTTGCCGCCCGCGGATGGCGAGCTTGCTGCCGCTGCCGCGTGGGCAGGCGAGCAGTTCGCCGCCTATTTTGAGGGCCTGCCTGTCGACTTTGAGCGCGCCGAACGCTTAGTCGCGGTGGGCGGCACGGTGACTACGCTGGTGGCTCTGGTCCACGAGCTGGAACCGTACGATTCGAGCTTTGTGCACCTACGCGAGCTGTCGCTGGAGCAGGTCTCGGCCGCTATCGAGCGCATGTCTGTATTGGACGCGGAAGGCATCGCCGCGCTACCGGGTGTACAGCCCAAACGCGCGGGCGTGATTCTGGCCGGCGCCGTGGTGATCCGCGAGCTCATGCGTGCCGGCGGCTACAAGACGCTCACCGTAAGCGAGAACAGCCTACTCGCCGGCATGGCCGCCACCATCAACGAGACCCTCGACGGCACAACCCCCACCATCGGCTGGACCCCCAGCCTCAGCACCCTCCAATAAGTTGCGGTGAAATACGGACTAAAATCGCCCTTTCGGGCCCCAAACAGTCCCTATTCCACCGCAACTCAACAGCCGGCACTTAGGGATGCTCCTTTTCTGCCGGCACCTGGGGACAGTCCTTGGGTTGATATGGGCAGTCAAAAAAGCCCCGTCCCAAATTATCTGCTCTGCAGTTGACGGCGTTCAAAAGAAATGAGCCCGCATCCCCGGGGGACACGGGCCCGTAAAAGCCAAATGGTAGGGGCGGTGGGACGTCTGCGCATTTGCTGCGCAAATACGCACCGGCTTCGGCCGCCTGTCGGCGCCCTCGCCGGCTCGCTACGGACGCTGCGCGTCCGCTTAACGCTCGCCCCCTCGCGGGTTCGAGTCCCGCCGGCATCTTAAAGAAACGAGCCCGCATCCCTGGGGGACACGGGCCCGTAAACAATACGTGGTAGGGGCGGTGGGACTCGAACCCACAATCCTTGCGGCGAGAGATTTTAAGTCTCCTGCGTATGCCAATTCCGCCACGCCCCCGTGAGACTAGAAGTCTAGCACAAGCCGTCCGTTACGCGTTGACGGCCATCGAGTGTTGGCCCGACTTCTCCAGGTACTCGGCAAACTTTGCCTCGTCGCCCTTGTTTTGGTACTGCAGGGCCAGCAGGTACTCCAAGCGGCAGCGCTTGACCTTGTCGTCACCGGCTTCCTTGAGCATGCGCTCCAGCTCGGGAATGTCGTTGTGGCGCTTGAGGATCATCGTGTCGTACATCAGTTGGCATTCGTGTGCGACCGCCTCGGCCTGACCGCCCTCAAAGCCCTTGATCTCGTGCAGGAGCTCCTTGGACTTTTTGCGGTCCTCCTGGCCAACGTAGTAGTTAAAGGCCTTGATTACCAGGTCGACGCGCTGCATCTTGGGCAGATTGAGCCCCAGCAGCAAATCGAACATCTCATCGGCGCGCTTGTGGTCCTCGCGCAGCAGATAGGAGTTCAGGCGCAGGTAGTCGCGGTTGTAGCGCGGGTACAGCATGCTGGTGAGTTTGCCGTCGAGCAAACGATCGAACTCGTCCCACTGCTTAGCGGCCATAAGCTG
>CAUGKA010000134.1 GCA_959599615.1 uncultured Collinsella sp.
CCGTACATGTACGGATGAATGTGGGAAGTGTTCGGATGAAGTTGCGAATCAAGGGGGCCTGCGATATCGGTATAGTCCATTTACCGATGCTTGTCTCAGTTTAATTGGGCGGGTAGAATAAAGTCGACGGCAGCCCAAGTAGTGAAGAGCTGGGCAGCGCCGTTGCTTGGTCAAGAGGTCAGTGCCTTAATGGCAGCGACTTGTTAGGCTTCGAATGCTGCTTGAGTGCCTCGGAAAGTTCGATAAGCGCCGTGAAGAGCAAGACCAAAGCAACCAAGAGCTCTACGAGCTCTGATGGGCCCGGGATGACCGCTGATTCAAGTCACCGGGCCTAAATCTTTTTCATGCATTTGAATAGAGCGGGCGACTCCCTTGGTGCCGTCTGTGTGGCGAGTGCCTGGCGCATGGCATTGCGTCCCGCTTTCATGTCCGCGCGAGCGCCTATCCTTACGGCAATGTAGCCGCCTATGTAGCAAGCGGCAGGCAACGGAGAAAGGCCCTAACCGTGTCAGCTGAAAAGACGCCGTGTATCTCGGCTATCGATACGACGAACTTTGCGCGCCAGATCGTGCTGGACTTTGAGTTTGCGCCGTTGCCAAAACAGCGCCAGCGCCGTGGACTGCGCAATGAGATTATCGAGGTCGGTGCAGTCAAGCTCGATTACCACGGCAACGTGATGGGCGAGTTCTCGCAGTTTGTGCAGACGGAATTTACCGAAGGCGTTGCGTTCCCCGTCCGCGAGCTCACAGGGATATCGGCCGTGGATACCGCGATGGCCGATCCGCTCTACATGGTGATCAAAAGGCTCAGCGATTGGATTGGTCGCTACTCCGCCCAGGTGGTCTGTTGGAGCGGGGCGGACCGTCGACAGCTTTTGACCGAGTGCCAGGCAAAGCACATCGACCTTTCCGCATTTCCTGCGGACTGGGCCGACTTGCAGGCGTTTTACACCTCGATCATGGACGTGGGCAGCCACGGGCGCGTGTCTTTGAGTGACGCGGCGACGTGGTTTGGCATCGAGTTCGACGAGTCAACGGGTCACGCCCACAGCGCCCTGGCCGATGCGCGCGTAACCGCCAAGTTGTTCAAGCAGGTGATGGATGGGGACTATCGCGTGAGCCCGCGCGCCCAGGAAGTCCGCCAACGGTGGGGGATAGGTGAGCGAGCTCAGACACGCCTTTCCAGCAAGTGCCCCGAGCTGGGCGACCTGCTGCTGAAGCTGAAGGCGGAGGGGGTAGGCCTTTTGAGAACGCCATTCGGTTTGGCATGGCGGGGCTGTAAGCGCGAGCCCGCCCTGCTGTTTGAATCGAAGCGTCAACCAGTATGACGAGCTGTCTGGTCTGTCTGCCTACGCCCCCGCAATCCCGCGGGCCGCACTCAACAGCTCATACTCCCTCTGGCTCCACTAGTACAGCTCGGCCGTGCGTACGGCGTCGCGGCACAGGTCCAGGAATGCCTCGGCTCCCTCGCAGAAGCACTCGCGGGCAAAGGCGCCGGATCCGTCCGCAACGCACTTGCCGTCAGCAAAGAGCTTCCAGCTGGACGGCTCGCGCGAGTTGTCGCCGGACAGCCTGATCTGCAGTACGTGCGGGCCGCCGGCGGCACGGAGCTCTTCCTCGAGCTTCTGTACCGTAAAGCGCATCTGGTGGGAGAGGCTGCTCTTGACCATGGCCGAGGCATAGCTGTTCGGCTTGTCCAGAAGATGCATGTGATTCGGTTTGACGACCAGATTGTGGAAGTTGCGCTCACTGCGCACGGAGAAATTGTCCATACGGACTCCTTTCATCGATGTTGGCAGGGCCACCGTGCCTCTTGGCCGGTTGGCGTCGGGATCGTGGAGCCAACTCTCTACCCCGACTCTGGATAAAACGCGCCCGCTCCTTGCGGGCACGATGGGGTCTATCAACGTGTACGGACATAAATCAAGCGCCATCCGCGAAATGACGCGCGGATGGCGTTGGTTTCCCAAGTGATTATTCGGCTTTCATCCGGAAAAGTGTCGAAATCGGCCGTGTAAAAGTACGGAAAAGTGTCGAAATAGGCACCCCCAAACTTCGGAAAAGTGTCTAATTCGATAGGCAAATTATCCGGAAAGGTGTAGCTGGATGACAAAACAGCACTTAGAAGCCGGTGCTGGATGCGGGATCCTGCGGCCGCCTTCAGCTCTCGCTACTTATCGTCTCCGTCGTTGGGGTCGCCCTTGAGGGTGTTGATGTCCAGGTACTGGTTGTCGTCCTCTTTTTGCTGGGTCTCCGACTCCGCTTGGGTGGGGCCGCGGAACAGCTGGAATCCCTCAAACGCAATGACGCCGAGCAGGGCAATGATAATGGCGATAAAGGCAATCTTGACTGCCTGCGGAAATTCCGAGAAACGCAGCGCCTTTTCCTCGGCGTAATAATCGGCGAAGCGCTCTTCGCCCGTGCTTTTGGTATACGCCGGCGCGGACGCGGCCTCTGGGTCATATTCCGGTGCTGGCGTGGCAGCGTACGGATCGTTGAGATAATCGCTCGATGCGCTGCCATAATCCTCGGTCTCGATGCGACTGGTGCCAGCATAGCCATCGGAATAATCGGAATATGCCGCACCGCCCTCATAGTCCGCGGCGCTCGTGTTGGCGGCAAAAAGCGGATTAACTGGAACGTCGAGCGCCGGCATGCCGGTAGAGGTCTCATCCAGATCGGCTGCAGCCCAGGAATCGTAGGCAACCTGATGGGCAACGGGCTCATCGAGCCTTGCGACCGGAGGCTTGCGTGCCGCAGGAACAGGCAACTGCTGGGCGCTGTACATAACGGTGCTGTCGGCCGATTTGCCCTGCGTCGCTGCAGCGAGAAATGCCGCCGTCTCGGACGGGTCGCTTGCGGGGCGGGGAGCGGGCGTGGACGCCGAAGTGGGTGCGGGCGTAGGCGCGGGCGTCGAAACAGGCGACTGCGCAGGAGTCGGCGCAGATGCGGGCTTAGGCGCAAGTGTGGGATCGGGGCTTGACGGGCGAGCCCCGCCGCCCATGAGTTCGTCGGCGGTCCACGGGCGATCATCCATCACGTCGTCAAGGCTTAGCGAAAACAGGTCGTCTTCACCCTCATCGAACATGCGGTGCACATGTCCACCAATTGCCGGAATCAATCCGCGACCGGTGCATGATGCCTTGCTCAACGCCATTCTGTTCCATCCTTTCGAAATACTAATGACATCGATTATATGGAACTTCCCAAGCGGCCCGGTCTTGGATTCGTGCTTTCCAGAACTCGCACCCAAAAGGGGAGGGGCAATCCAGGCGAGTGCCTACTTGTCGCCGGCCGCCGCCTTGGCCTCATTGAGGTAGCTATAGAAGCTGTACTTGGAGATGCCAAAGAACTCGCAGGCGCGCTCGCTCGACTTGGAAATGAGGAAGGCGCCGCGACGGTCGAGGTAGCCAATGGCACGAATGCGCTCGTCTTTGGTCATGAGTGCCGCGGGCTTGCCCACAAACTGCTCGCACTCGTGCAGCAGGTCCTCGAGCAGGTCGCCGATGTTCTTGGTAATGGGCTCGGGCTCGGTATAGCCCGTGCCGCCGGTGCCGGTAAAGGCGTCGAGCGAACGCTCAAAAGCCTTCATAAGCGTAATGTCAAAGTTGATGCCCAAAATGCCGACGGGCTTGCCTTCGTCGTTGCGGATAAAGATGGTCGAGGACTTGAGCAGCTTGCCATCGGTGGTTTTAGTGAGGTACGGCTCGCGGTCGTGTACGTCGGTGCTGCCCTCGTGCATGGACTCAAACACAATATGGCTGGGGCCGTCACCCAGTTTGCGCCCGCTGACGTGGCCGTTTTCGATCACTACGATGGAGTGGTCCACGTCCTCGGTCTCCAGATCGTGGACGACGACTTCGCAGTTGGGGCCAAATTGGAGCGCCAGGCCGTGTGCGAGGCGCTTGTAAAACTCAATCTGTGCGGGGGTCATGGGTGCCTTCCTAAAAATTAGTTTGGGCACACTTTGCCATAAACCACATCTGTTCGCAAACAAATCCATCAACAAGGCAATTCATGACCGTTCGGCGGCGAAAAGGTACCGATTACGGCAACAAACAATTTGTTAGGTTTTCCAATCAAAAAGTGTGATAGAACAGTGCTAACAAACTTTTTGTTTGGCATCCACATAAAAGTTCAGCCGTGTGAATGGGATCGGGCTGAAACGCGTATGCGGGGGCCGGCAAGAGAGGACTTAAGGAGTTCACCGTATGGCCGATAAGATCCAGTGGGCGGGCAACACGATGCCCAAGAGCGATGACAAGCACTTGGGAATCATGAGCCTCGACCACGTGAAGAAGGCCCGCGCCTTCCACCAGTCGTTCCCCCAGTACACCGTCACTCCGCTTGCCCGCCTGGATGGTCAGGCTGCGCGCCTGGGCCTTTCCAACCTGTGCGTTAAGGACGAGAGCTATCGCTTTGGCCTCAACGCCTTTAAGGTCCTGGGCGGTTCGTTTGCCATGGCCAACTACATTGCCGACGAGACCGGCAAGGACGTTGCCGAGTGCACCTTCGATTACCTGACCTCCGATCAGCTTGCCAAGGACTTTGGCCAGGCCACCTTCTTTACTGCCACCGACGGCAACCATGGCCGCGGCGTGGCATGGGCTGCCAACAAGCTGGGCCAGAAGGCCGTCGTGCACATGCCCAAGGGTTCCACCAAGCCCCGCTTTGATAACATCGCCGCCGAGGGCGCCACGGTGACCATCGAAGAGGTCAACTACGACGAGTGCGTGCGCATGGCCGCCGCCGAGGCCGACGCCTGCGAGCGCGGCGTCATCGTTCAGGATACCGCCTGGGAGGGCTACGAGAAGATCCCGTCCTGGATCATGGAGGGCTACGGCACCATGGCTTCCGAGGCTGCCGAGCAGCTGCGCGAGATGGCCATCAACCGCCCGACGCACGTCTTTGTCCAGGCTGGCGTGGGCTCGCTCGCCGGCGCCGTGGTGGGCTACTTCACCAACCTGTATCCCGATAACCCGCCCACCTTCGTCGTGGTCGAGTGCGCGCCTGCCGCCTGCCTGTACAAGGGCGCTGCCGCCGGCGACGGCGATCCGCGCATCGTGGACGGCGACATGCCCTCCATCATGGCCGGCCTGTGCTGCGGCGAGCCCAACATCCTGGGTTGGGATATCCTGCGCAACCACACCACCGCTTTCGTGTCCTGCCCCGACTGGGTCACCGCTCGCGGCATGCGCACCCTGGGCGCTCCCGAGAAGGGCGACCCGCGCGTCATCTCCGGCGAGTCCGGCGCCGTGACCACCGGTCTGGTCGAGACCCTTATGCTCGATCCCGAGTACGCCGAGCTCAAGGAGCTCATCGGCCTGGACAAGACGAGCTCCGTGCTCTGCTTCTCCACGGAAGGTGACACGGACCCGGATCAGTACCGTCGCATCGTCTGGGAGGGCGAGTACC
>CAUGKA010000135.1 GCA_959599615.1 uncultured Collinsella sp.
TTCCAGCCATAAAAAGCCTCCCATTTCTTGTGTCCAAGAAATGGGAGGCAGTTCATTCTTGGGGGCGCTGCGGGTTGTCGTTGTCGGAGGTGCTTCTGGGCGTTGGCGTGGTGCGGCCGGCAAGGCGCACGCTTTGTGGCCGTTGGTCGCCGTCATTGTATCCGTATGCCATTCGAATCACCTCGCCTCATGTGTAACTTGTCTATCCTACATAAAAAGATGCACGGCACATGGGTATGTGCGCCAAAAGCCTGACAAATGGTATGAACGTTGCCGCGCCGCGCGCCAAGCGTCATGGCAACAGGTCTTCAAAAGCAGACAAGATGAAAGCGTCCAAGACGAATGACGTCTCCCGCCGTTCGTCCCAAAAACGGCGCCGCTCGTTTTGCAGTTCTGCCTTCGGTCGAGCTACAAGCGGCGCTGCTGTGCCAAGGCCGTATCTTAAAGCCACGAAATAAAAGCGCGCGGCAAAACAGACCGCGCAAGGGGTGACGTCAAGGGGCGTCAAAAAGGAAAGGAGGGGAACAATGGCGGACAAGAACGCAGAAGTTGCAGTCGAAGATAACGGCGGCATGAAGAAAACGCTTTCGCTCTGGAACTTCTTCACCATCGGCTTTGGTGCCATCATCGGTACCGGTTGGGTTCTGCAGGTTGGCGACTGGATGGTCGTGGGCGGCGGTCCCGTTCCCGCTATGATCGCATTCCTCTTGGGTGCAATCTTCCTCGTGCCCGTCGGAGCTGTTTTCGGTGAGCTCACGGCTGCCATCCCCATCTCGGGCGGCATCGTCGAGTATGTCGATCGTAGCTTTGGCCGTACGCTGAGCTACATCACCGGATGGCTTTTGGCCCTGGGCAACGGCATCCTGTGCCCGTGGGAGGCCATCGCCATTTCGACCCTCGTGTCCGAGATGTTCGGCAGCCTGCCCGGTCTTGAGTGGCTGCGCGCCGTCAAGCTCTACACCATCTTGGGCGCCGACGTTTACTTGTTCCCGACGCTAATCGCGCTCGGCTTTGCAGTCTACGTCATCTTCCTCAACTTCCGCGGTGCCAGCTCGGCCGCCAAGCTCCAGGCCTTCCTGACCAAGGCTCTGCTCTGCGGCATGCTGCTCGCCATGGGTGTCTCGCTGTTCACCGGTTCGCCGGAACACGCCATGCCCGTGTTCTCCCAGGTCACCGGTGCTGGCGGCGGCAAGCCCGCTACCGAGGGCACCAGCCTGTTCGCCGGCATCGTGTCGGTCCTGGTTTTGACCCCGTTCTTCTACGCCGGCTTCGATACCATTCCTCAGCAGGCTGAGGAAGCAGCCGAGGGCCTCAACTGGAACAAGTTCGGCAAGATCATCTCCCTGGCCCTGCTGGCCGCCGGCGGCTTCTACATGGTCTGCATCTACTCGTTCGGCACCATCCTCGACTGGCATGAGTTTGTTAAGAGCCCGGTTCCCGCGCTTGCCTGCCTCAAGGGCATCAACATGCTCCTGTACCTGGCCATGCTCGTCATCGCCACGCTTGGACCCATGGGCCCGATGAACTCCTTCTACGGCGCCACGAGCCGCATCATGCTCGCCATGGGCCGCAAGGGCCAGCTGCCCGAGAAGTTCGCCGAGGTCGATCCCAAGTCCGGCGCTCCCAAGCTCGCCTGCGCCGTTCTGGGCGTCATCACCGTCATCGGTCCGTTCCTGGGCAAGAACATGCTCATCCCTCTGACCAACGTGTCGGCTCTCGCCTTCATCTTCTCCTGCGGCATGGTCGCCCTCGCTTGCCTGCGCATGCGCTTCACCGAGCCCGACCTGCCTCGTCCCTACGAGGTGCCCGGCGGCAAGTTTGGCATCAGCCTCGCTGTCGCTGCCTGCGCCGTCATCATTGGCCTGCTCGTGGTCCCGTTCTCTCCCGCCTCCCTCAACATGGTGGAGTGGAGCATCGTGATCGGCTGGCTGGCCGTTGGCCTGGCCCTCATGGCCTTCACCAATTCCCGCAAAAAATAACGCCTAGCCGGGGCGGATCGGGTGCGCGGACCCCTCTCTTCCGCGCACCGAACCCGGCACCACTTGGGTAGCTTTGTGAGGCCATAACCCAACATGGCCTCGCCCACTATATGGATCCATAAGGAGGAACCATGTCCACTAAGTACGCAATCGTTGGCGGCAAGCTCATCGACGGTACCGGTGCCGAGCCGGTCGAGAACTCCCTCGTTCTCGTCGACGACAACGGCAAGATCGAGTATGCCGGTGCTATGCAGGACCTTCCCGAGGGCGTTGAGGTTATCGACGCCGCCGGCAAGACCGTCCTTCCTGGCCTGATCGACACCCATCTGCACTTCTCGGGCAACCTGACCGACGATGACACCGATTGGGTCATGCAGCCGCTTCTCGAGAAGCAGGCCGTCGCCGTCAAGCAGGCCTACGACTGCCTCACCCACGGCCTCACCACCGTCTGCGAGATCGGCCGCTTTGGTATCCAGATCCGTGACTGCATCGACAAGGGCGTCTTCAAGGGCCCGCGCGTTCTGGCCACCGGCCTTGGCTTCTGCCGCGTTGCCGGCCACGGCGACTCCCACCACTGCAGCCAGGAGCTCAACAAGGAATCGCACCCCTGGGGCGATCAGGTCGACGGTCCTTGGGATCTGCGCAAGGCCGTCCGTCGTCGCCTGCGCGAGAACCCCGATGCCATCAAGATCTGGGCAACCGGTGGCGGCATCTGGCGTTGGGATTCCGGTCGCGACCAGCACTATTGCTCCGAGGAGATCCAGGCCGTGGTCGAAGAGGCAAAGATGGTCGGCATCCCCGTGTGGAGTCACTGCTACAACAACCACGCCGCCGCCTACGATTCCGTCCGCTTTGGCTGCGAGCAGCTGATTCACGGCTTCGATATCGATGAGCGCACCATGGACCTCATGGCCGAGCAGGGCACCTTCTTCACCCCGACGATCGCCTTCCTGCCCACCTGGTACGCCACCTATCCGCCCGTCTACGTCCCCGAGCTGCACGACAAGTACGAGGGCACCCTGGTCGAGAAGGAGCTGCAGCGCAACTACGACTGCCTGCGCGAGGCCAAGAAGCGCGGCGTCGTCATGACGATCGGCTCCGACTCCTTCTCCTTCGTCACCCCGTACGGCACCTGCTCCATCGAGGAGATGTACGAGTTCGTCGACAAGATCGGCTTCACTCCGGTCGAGACCATCACCTGCGCCACCCTCAACGGTGCCAAGATGTGCCACATCGAGGACGAGACCGGTTCCATCGAGGCCGGCAAGTGCGCCGACCTGCTGGTTGTCAACGGTGACGTCGCCGCCGACATCCACGTGCTCAACACCGACAACATGGACGTCATCATGAAGGACGGCTGGATCGTCGAGGCTGGCACTTTTGGTGAGGCTAACAAATACAGCGCCTAAGATACCGTTTGTCGATGGCTTGATGTAAAACACAGTTTTTGATTGCATAATGCAATGGAGAGGGTCGCTTGCGGCCCTCTTTATTGCTATGGGTGCTACGGACAAGAGGGGATGACGGTGGATTTAAACAGGCTGATTCTGGGCAAGAGCTACAACTCTACCAAGGTCTTTCGTACGGCCCAGCATGTGGTTCAGGCCATCCTGCTCGGTATTGTCGTTCCGGCGCTTATCCTGCTGCTTATCTGGGATTTAACCGATAATCCCAATCCCGTTCCGGGCGTTGTCGTTATTGCCGGCCTGGTCATGCTGTGCTTCTTTTTCTCGTATGTCTTTGTGGTCCCCGACGACCTCACATCGAGCGCAACCGACCGTACGCTCGCCATCGCATCAAAAATATTCGCCTACACGTCGCGCGGCCTTACGCCCGAAGCGGCCCTGGGCGCCTCTAAAATTATCCTGTCCGAGACCATCGCCTCTGCCATCTGCTTTACCGATGGCAAACAGGTGTTGGCAAGCTGGGGCGAGGACTCGGCAAAGTGCCCTGCCGGCACCCCGGTCGTGCTCAAGACCACGCTCAACGTGATCGAGTCCGGCGAACAGAGTGTATTTTCGCGCGACGCCTCCAATGAGACGGGCGGCTATTTTCCCCGTCTGCGCGCCGGCATTGTCGCGCCGCTGACCGTGCGCGGGCATTGCGTGGGCACGCTCGAGCTGTATTACCCCCGCCTGAGCAGCATCGATATGCGCCAGACGGCGTTGGCCTCGGGCTTTGCCGATCTCATTTCCACGCAGCTCGCCAGCTTTGAGCTCGAGCGCCAGGACGAGCTCACGGCCCGCGTGGAGCTTCGCGCCCTGCAGTCGCAGGTCGACCCGCATTTTCTATTCAATACCATCAGCACCATCGTGTCGCTCGTTCGAACCGAGCCCGACAAGGCGCGATCGCTGCTGATCGACTTCTCCAACTACTATCGTCAGACGCTTTCTGACTCCGATACGCTCACCACGCTCGAGCACGAGGTGGAACAGAGCACTCGTTATATCAATCTTATGCAGGCCCGGTATGGCGACGGCCGTCTGCGCGTCTCGGTCGACATCGACTTTGAGGTGCGCGACAGCCTGGTACCGCCGTTTATCTTGCAGCCGCTGCTCGAAAACTGTATCAAGCACGCGCAGCGCGAGACCGAGCCGCTTTCTATTCGTGTTAGGGCTTTCGAGACCGATGACGGTTTGGAGATCATCGTCGAAGACGACGGCATCGGTATGAGCGAAGAAGTCTGCGCGCATCTGTTTGAGCAGCATCGCCGAGAGGAGCCCGAGAGCATTACCGCCGACGGCTCCGTCAAGCGAGGTTGCGGCCTGGCGCTCTTCAACGTGCTTCAGCGCATCCATTTCTTTTACGGAGAAGATTCCGGCATGCGCGTGAAGTCCCAGGAGGGCGTGGGAACGCAGGTCATCGTTGAGTTGAACGGCGAGCCGCATGAGCCGGCGCCGCTAACGGTGTAGCACGCGGTTGGATTGAGAGAAAAAGAGGGGAAGCGCATATGTCTGAAGGCTGGAACATCCTGGTGGTTGATGATGAGCCTCCAATTAGGGCTGAGCTACGCTATCTGTTGGAAAAGGATACGCGTGTGGGTCAGATTGCCGAGGCGGGCAATGTCACCGAAGCCGTGGAGTCGATTCTGTCGAACAAGCCCGACGTGCTGTTTTTAGACATTACCATGCCCGGCCGCTCGGGAATTGAGCTTGCCGAGACGCTGCAGAACCTAAAGACGCCGCCGGTCGTGGTGTTTGTGACGGCATTTGCCGAGTATGCGGCCGATGCCTACAACCTCGATGCTGTCGATTACGTAGTCAAACCGGTCGAGGATGCCCGCTTGTCAAAGGCGCTCGACAAGATTGAGACTGCCCTGGGTGCTCGCCGTGTCGTCCATGCTCCGCGCCAGCCCTTGCGCCTGACGGTGGATCGCGGGGGCAAAAGGGTGTTCATTCCCGTGGCGGATGTCTGCTACTTTGAGGC
>CAUGKA010000136.1 GCA_959599615.1 uncultured Collinsella sp.
ACCGACCCAACGCCAAAAGAGCCAAGGTCAAACGCCCTCACCCGTCCGTCGGCAACATCTTGCTTAACCAGCAGCTCTTTGAGCATGGCCCCCAGGATCCCCTCCTGTGCGCCGCGCACCTTTGCATTCGACGCCGCCTTAAACAGCGGCTCGCACACATCCGGCGTCACATGCTGTTCCACCACCCCAGCGTGCAGGGCATAGCCATCGTTCTCGGCAACCTCGTTAGGCACAACAACCAGATTCCAAGCCAACGGATCAACAACTCCGCCGTCATACGACGCGCGCACATCCCAGGAGGTATCGATGAGTCGATCGGCGAGTTTGCGCGCGACCCCGGCAAGCCCTTTGCGCGCAAACGACACAACGACCCGCTGCCCCACCGAACGTTCCGCAACCACGCGGTCATATTGCTCGCTTTTCAAAACCTCGTAGAAGCTCTTACGCGGATACTCTCTGAGCGACACCTGGGCAAAATCGCTGTACCGACGCTCAAGAATCTGCAGCTCTCGGTACAGGATGCCCTTCTTGGTATAGGCGACTTTTTCCGCCTGGGCAGAAAACGTAAGGTCGCGACGTTTGGACGGCTTATCGCCCTTGGCGCGGCGCAGGATGTACTCGTCACTTTGTCCGTGGGCCAGCACCACCGTAGCCACAGGCGACAGCCTGTAACCCACCTGGCTGTTGATCTTCTTGAGTTCTAACTCGTCGCCTGCCGCACGACCGATAAGCACCCGGCGCTTGGTAAACGTTCGAATCTTGAGTTCGAAGGTGCAGTCTTCGTTGATAACGATTTCAACCGTTTCGATCTTGGCAGGTCCCCTTCCGTCGCTTTCGACAGCATCGCGGCGGGCACCCTTGGCGCTAATGACATACAGGTGCCCGGTGTCATTGGGAACTTCGTCCTCAATTCCCTCGAACTGCGAGCACGAGTTAAACAGCAGACGCAACGCTACGTAATCATCCAGCTCGTCCCAATGAGTTTTAATCGGAACCACCTGCTCCTGATAAAGCGAGGCATTAAGATCGCCCGTCTGCGCGCCCGCCTTGACCATGAGAAAGACGCGGTTATCGGCAAGCTGCGTGAGCGCGACGACCTTGCCCGTCTGGCACACATCGGCCATAAAGTTCGCCACGGCATGCTTGCCAGCATCGCCTACATTGCACCAAAAGACCGAGTAGCGCTCCTCGGCAGCAGCGGCATCGAGCTGCAAATCGAACTCGGATACGGCGATGTCGCCCAGGCCACACGGCTGGCTATGCTTCGATTGCACGGCCGATCGCCTCCATCATCTCCAGGCTGATTGCACCGTCAGCGGCCATATACGGGAAGGAGAACACCATCCCCTCGTCATCGATTGTCTTTTGGCGGAGCTCCAGCGCCGCTTCATCGGCCAAAACATTGACGATCAACAGGCGCTTCGCCCCAACTTTTTGGGCCTTGGCCTTAAAGCGCTCGGCATCCGTGGCATCGCCGCCGTTGCGCCTGTAGGCCTCATAGGCGCCGATACGATAGTGCTTAAAGTCGATCCACACCCCGGTCTTGTTGCCGGCGGCATCGAGCACCTCAAAATCGCCGCCTGTCTCGGCATGGGCCGCATCACCACGAGTAAGCGAATAACACCCGTCGTAATACGCCTCAAAGATGGCCCTGCCGGCAGACTCGCCCAGCTCTCCAAGGTATACCGCTTGGAACATATAGGGCGTCATGTGCACCGTCGCCGCCGGCTGCAACGTCGTAGGTACCCCGTCGCGCGACCAGCGCTCGCGCACCTCGCGAATTGAGAGCAGCTCGGACACACGAGCAGCCATCTGGCTTACCTGGCGAACCTTCGCGCCCTTTAAGCCCTCGTTATAGCGACAGCGCTCCTCCAGACGGGCGGCAATCTGCTCGACAGGCTCGCCATCGTAGTTAGGAAACTCAAAGTGCGGCACCTTGCACGCACCGCCTTCTGCATACGCATAACCGCTCGTGGCATACGGCATACGCAACGCGGTGCTTCGGCGCGCCGGATAGCTCGCAAGCTCTTCCCACGGCAGGCAGAAATGATGCAGATAGAAGTCGCGTTCATCGTCAAAGGCGGCAAGATCTTCCTCGCGCGCATCGAGGGAGGCAACCTTCCATGCCAGCTTTTCGTGCTTCTCTTTTGCCAGGTTGTTCCTAAAGGCAGCAAGGTTCTGCTGTTTGTTAGCAGCGTGCTGCTTCTTGTCTGCCATGTGGTTGTTGACAGCCGCACAGGCGCCAACAACCTGCTCCAGCTCGTAGCCCATCGGCAAATCGTGCAGGAACGAAAAGTCGCAATCGCCGGCGATTTTGCGGTCGAGCATTACCTGCACGTGCGGCATCTTTACGCTCGTGCGCATCAGGCGGCCCACGGCCTGCGCCACAATGCGAGCACCTTCGACCTGATAAGAGAGGGTATTGCGAACCGGCAGATTCCGTTTGGTGCCAGACAGCAGCAGCCGTACGTTATGACGCTTTTCGGTAAACGGGACCTCTCCGCGCGCCACCAGCTCTTCCTGTTCAACCACACCTGTCAACGCCTGCTGAACAAACGTCGCCGAGCTAATCTCGACTTCCGACGTCAGACGGCTCGTAGGCGACTCAATGTACAGAAAGTCCAGGTCCATCTTGGGACGGCGGTCGGCATCCTCGAAGCCGCAATCAACCTGTCGTACCGTGCGACACAAACTTTCCGGTACCTTGTATTTAAGATTCTTGGAAAAGCCACCGGCCGACAAATTGATGAGCATAAGGGTTGGCCGGCCCATCTCGAGACGGTTTTGAGCGTCACCCCAACCGATATCCCATTCTGCAGCGTTAAAGCACGGCACCATACCCTTGGCCTCCTTGAGCGACTCCTCGTACGACGCCTCGGGGCACTTAACGTTCCGAATCACCAGCTCGGCAACGATTTCTCGGGCAAGGTCCAGCGCCAAGCTATTAAAGTCGCCATGGTTTCCCATGTGGCGCGTCGTAAAGATGGCTCCTGCCTGATGCTCGTTGCGTGCAACGCCACGTGCCCAGGTGCTCACGGCAACGAGTGTCTTGCTTAGACGCTTCAATTCAAACTCGATGCTCTTGACGTCGCTTGTGCCCACCCTGTCGGCGATCTTTAAACGCAGACGCACCGCAAGCCCTTCACTTACGCCGACCTGGTCAAAGAACTCCATCACGCGCTCGTACGTCTCGTCGGGCGATACGATGGCCCCACCAAAGGCGCCGCCAGCCAACGCAGCCATACCGGCAAGATTCTTGTCTTCGTCAACCCAAGCAATGTCAACGTCGTACGTCTTTGCCGCCTGCTTGTTAAACAGCTTGGTCTGTCGCACGATCTCTTGGTTGAGCTCGCCAATCCACGTATCCTTGCGGACCACGCCGTGAACCTCATCGAGGTAATCCAGGTTAAAGTTCTTTACGGTCGATGCGCTCCAAGTTGCGCTCATGCACACGCAGGGTGCATTGGCAGCAATGGAGGCCAAGTACGCCTCGGGCATGCGCTCAATGCCATGGCTGGTTAGGTGCGTGGTAAACATGTGGTCGAGCGTGGTTTCCATCACCAGGTAGCCGACGCCGCGCGCATACATCGAGTCATCGGCTGCATCAATATCGTCGTTCTTACGGTTCTTAAAGAACAGCGCCATCATCAACGAATCCCAAAAATACTTCTCGTTGGTCTGATCGTTCCTAATGCCCAGCGCATCGATGATGTTCTTGCGCGAAAGATCGTCTTTGTACGAAATGCTGCCGTAATACAGGCTGTCCATAAGCGCAGCGCAGCGGCCGAGATGACCCACCACCATCCTGACGATACCGCGAGCTCGGCGCACCGCTTTGTTGACTGTTGGCTGTCCATTCGCCCCATGAGCCGTAATCATATTGTGGGTACCGTTCTTATTGAGCTTGTAACGCAACGGGTTTATCGAGTTGTCGTCCACCGAGATATCGTCACTGCCAAACAGATGTCGACCGAAGAGTTGCCCTTCTTTCGCCTCATCGGACAGCGCAAAAGGCAGACGTAGCTTCATCTCCTTAATGCAAGAGGCAAGCGCCTTTTGAATATTCTCGGCATCCTTTGCGATTTCTTCGGCAGCTCCCTTTACGCTCGCTCGCGAAACCCTGTTCCTCTCGGCATTCGACCCCTTGTGATCACCCGACGTGGAAGCGTGCGTGTAGACCGCCATCCATTGGTCTCGATTTCCTAGCAGCAAGGGGTCCACCACGCCGCCGTTAAAATGATGATCAAGGATGCGCAGCACCTCATCCGGCTGAAACGTCACGGGGTCGTCCGTCAGCGTCGACAGCATATCGGACTTCATATGATCGATTTCGTCAAAGATAAACATGCTCTTCTCGGCGGCTGACGCATTAAAAAGCACAACTCTCGCACCGGTCACCGTATCAATTGTGTTGACGAGCTTTTGAGGCGTGCACGCAATCACATGCGGCATGCTCTCGTCGTTGAGTAGCGCAGATGGCCAAATCTGAGGGATTATCTCCATGCCACGCGTGATGTTTTTAAGCTCGCAACTCACTGCCCAACGCAGGCTCGCATCAGCTAACGACAGCTTGTCCCGCAGGCTGGGGGTCAGACGATCGACAACACTTCCCAGGCGTCTCCTTGTGTCAAGGATGCCCAAAAGGTCATCGGCGACCTCCATAGCGTTACGCCATGCCCGCTTAATGACGCGATAAGAGTGCTCGTCATCTGCTTCGATGGGACACGGAATTTTGCGCACACCCACGGCACCCTTGCCGCGGGTGGCCTCGATCCAATGCAGGATGTTCTCGCCCGCGCGCGGAAGATTGAACACCATGCGCGCCGCATCTTTGGAATCCATACCCTGATCAACCAGCAGTTGGCGCACGTTTGCAACATAGTTGTCGCGGTTGTCCTTGCCCGGCACCACAAACACCAAGGTACGGCGGCCGGGGCATTTGTTAAAACACCCCGACTCATCCCAGCCGCCGGCAATTAGATCGGCCGTGACCTGCTCGGCCGTGTAGTTTTTACCCGAGCCCGTCGTGGCGCCCAAAAAGTACAGGCCGTTGTTGTCCTGGTCCTTGGGGGCAAACAGCGCACGCTCAAAAAACTCGCGCATCGCCTTTTGGCGCGCAAGATAGGGAGCAAGCTCCTTGTCGCCCGCAGACGACGGATTCGATTGGCAGTTCAGCTCCCACGTAGCCATGGTCAAACCTCCGATTTAGTTGTTGCATGTGTTGAATACCATCCCGTGCGGACAAAAACTCACGCAGGGCGGTTGAGGTGGCGGCGTCCATGCCGCCTGAAAAAAGAAAGAAAGGAAAGAGAGACAGTCGGCGATTACTCGCACGAAGCGAGCAACTTCTTAAGATCGCACTCCAATA
>CAUGKA010000137.1 GCA_959599615.1 uncultured Collinsella sp.
GATAGCAACATTCAGCACGATTCCTTTTTTGACATGTTCCCCGCGCGGGGTCATCAGAGCGCCATTTTGACGTTCGTGTGGACCAAGAGCTCATCCAACGCCACGAGTATCGACTGGAAGATGCGCATCGTAAGCATGGACGACACCATTGCCGAGCGCATTCAAAAACAGGTGAACTCGGTTTCGTCGCTGATCGAGGACCCGGTGGTGAGCCAGACCAAGATTGACGAGGAAAAGGCCGAACGTGACCTGGAGCATCGTCTGCATGGCCGCGAGATTTTCCGCGGCGGCAAGCCCGACCGAACGCCGTCCGATCTGCTGGAACAGGACAAGCAAAAGTAAGAGGCCATTATCCCGCGTGAGTCACAAGCCCACGCGGGATAATTTTTCTGGGACGGGGATTAAATAATCATTATGCATAGAAAGTCATAATTATCATTTCGTAAACATTTCGATGAAATTAACGCCATGAGGCATGCTTGCGGTTACAATACCGCGAGGCCTAACTACACACCTTTAAGCCGGTCCTGTGAGACCGGGAAGGAGAATTATGGCGAACAACCATACCGCGGGCGCTGCCGCCCGCACCTTCGCGCCCAGCGAGCTTTGCCAGCGTATGCTGGCCAAAACCAGCAAGGGCACCTGCGGTCCCTGCATCCTGTATCTTGAGGATGGGACCATTTTTTATGGACGTGCATGCGGCGCCGAGGGCACCGCGACCGGTGAAGTCTGCTTCAACACCTCGCTCGAGGGCTACTTTGAGGTCATGACCGACCCGAGTTATGCCGGCCAAATTGTAACCATGACCTATCCGCAGATCGGCAATTACGGTATCGACGAGACCGATGTCCAGTCGGCCTTCCCCGGCGACGCCGTGCGCCCTGCGAGCGCTCCGGCTATGCGCGGCATGATCGTTCGCGACATGTGCGCCACGCCTTCTAACTGGCGCTCGGCCGTCAGCGTGCCGGAGTACCTGCGCGCTCACGGCATCGTCGCTATCGAGGGTGTCGACACCCGCGCTCTGGTGCGCCATCTGCGCGACAATGGTTCCAAGATGGGCATTATCTCGACAGAGATCTTCGACGTCGACGAGCTTGCCGAGCGCTTGTCCGCAGCGCCCACGCTGGTGGGCGAGAACCTGGTCAAGACCGTAAGTTGCTCCGCGCCTCACGAGTTTGTGGCCGCCGACCTGCCTGCCACGCATGACTTTGCGCTCACTGCCGCCGCTCCTGCCCGCCACAAAGTGGTTGCTTACGACTGCGGCGTGAAGCGTGGCATTTTGGAGGGCCTGGTCCGTGCCGGCTGCGACCTCACCGTCGTGCCGTGGGATACGCCTGCTCAGCAGGTGCTCGACATGAATCCCGACGGCGTCTTTTTATCCAACGGCCCCGGCGATCCCGATGCCGTGGTGGAGACCTATGAGCAGGTGCAGCAGCTGATCGGCAAGGTGCCGGTCTTTGGCATTTGCCTCGGTCACCAGATGATCAGCCTGGCCTGCGGCGCTCAAATGGAAAAGCTTAAATTCGGTCACCGTGGCGGTAACCAGCCGGTTATGAATCTGGTGAGCCGTCGCGTGGAGATCACCGCGCAAAACCACGGCTTTGGCCTGCTGTTCCCCAGTCTGGGCAAACTGATTCCGGAGCTTTCCGGCGGCGAAACCGAGCATGCGTCCGATGGCGACCTGCGCGCCTGGGTGCGCCGCGGTATCGCGCCGGTCGTGATGAACGAGCGCTTTGGCCGCATTCGCCTGACACATGTGAACCTCAACGACGGCACCGCCGAGGGCATCCAGCTGCTCGACGCCCCGTGCTTCTCGGTCCAATACCACCCCGAGGCTTCGCCCGGCCCCACCGATGCCCACTATCTCTTTACCGCCTTTACGCGACTCATGGACGGCGAGGAGAACTACCTGGACATCGACACCGCGAAGGACCGCCTCGCCGGCTGGAATTTCGCCGAGTCCGAGAACGCTGCGACCGAGGAGAACTAACATGCCGAAACGTACTGACATCAAGCGCATCCTCGTTATTGGTTCGGGCCCCATCGTCATTGGCCAGGCCTGCGAGTTCGACTACTCCGGCGCCCAGGCCTGCAAGGTGCTCAAGGAGGATGGCTTTGAGGTCATCCTGGTCAACTCCAACCCGGCGACCATCATGACCGACCCGGGCTTGGCCGACCGCACCTATGTTGAGCCCATCACCGCCGAGTTTATCGAGCGCGTAATCAAGAAAGAGCGCCCGGACGCGCTGCTGCCCACGCTGGGCGGCCAGACCGGTCTGAACGCCGCCGTCGAGCTGGCAAAGGACGGCACGCTCGACAAGTACGGCGTCGAGATGATCGGCTGCGACCTGGCCGCTATCGAGCGCGGCGAGGACCGCAAACTCTTTAACGAGGCCATGGCCGAGATCGGCCTGGAGGTTGCGCGCTCGGGCTATGCCTACAGCGTGGCCGACGCCGAGGCTATCGCCGAGCGCGTGGGATATCCCTGCGTACTGCGCCCGAGCTTTACCCTCGGTGGCGCCGGCGGCGGCATCGCGCATACCCACGAGGAGCTCGTCTCCATCGTGAGCCAGGGCCTTGAGCTCTCGCCTGCCCATGAGGTGCTGGTCGAGGAGTCCATCGAGGGTTGGAAAGAGTATGAGATGGAGGTCATGCGCGACCACGCCGGCAACGGCATCATCGTGTGCTCCATCGAGAATCTCGACCCCATGGGCGTGCACACCGGCGACTCCATCACCGTGGCGCCGGCGCAGACGCTCTCCGACCTTGAGTACCAGCGCATACGTGTCGCCTCGCTCGCCATCTTGGGGAAGATCGGCGTCGAGACCGGCGGCTCCAACGTGCAGTTTGCCGTGAACCCCCAGACCGGCCGCCTGATCGTCATCGAGATGAACCCGCGCGTGAGCCGTTCGTCCGCACTGGCCTCCAAGGCCACGGGCTTCCCCATCGCCAAGGCCGCCGCTCGCCTGGCCGTGGGCTACACGCTCGACGAGATCGTCAACGACATCACCAAGGCAACGCCCGCCTGCTTTGAGCCCACAATCGACTACTGCGTCGTCAAGGTGCCGCGCTTTGCCTTCGAGAAGTTTAAAGGCACTGATCCTACGCTCACCACGCGCATGAAGGCCGTGGGCGAGATTATGGCGATCGGCCGCACCTTTGAGGAGGCCTTCGGCAAGGCCATGCGCTCACTGGAGGACGGTCACCAGGGCATCTGCGCCGGTGGCAAGGAGGGTGCCGACAAGCTGAGCGACGATGAGCTCGCTCAGGCCGTGGCAACCCCGACCGAGCACCGCATCTTCTTTGTGGTCGAGGCCCTGCGCCGTGGCTGGGACATCGCCCACATCCATGCCATCTGCGGTATCGATCCGTGGTACCTCAACCGTATCAACGACATGGTGCAGGTCCAGGAGAGCATCCGCGGCCTGCGTGTGGAGGATATCGACGCCGACGCGATGCGCCTGCTCAAGCAGTACGGCACGAGCGACGCCGAGATTGCCGCGCTGACCGGCTCGGACGAGCGCTTTGTGCGCGCCTATCGCAAGGGTCTGGGCGTGGTTCCCAGCATGAAGACGGTCGATACCTGCGCTGCGGAGTTTTCGAGCGCCACGGAGTACCACTACAAGACGTACGAGAACATCTACCGCACGAGCCCGGATGCCAAGAAGTGCGTGGCTCCCGACGAGACCACGCCGGCGGACAAGCCCAAGGCGATGATCCTGGGCGCCGGCCCCAACCGCATTGGCCAAGGTATCGAGTTCGATTACTGCTGCGTGCACGCGAGCTACGCACTGGCGGCTCGCGGCTTCGAGACCATCATAGTCAACTGCAACCCCGAGACCGTTTCGACTGACTACGACACCTCGGACCGCTTGTACTTTGAGCCGCTCACCTACGAGGATGTCATGGACGTTATCGATGTCGAGCGCCCCGACGGCGTCGTGGTGACGCTCGGTGGCCAGACCCCGCTTAAGCTGGCGCGCATGCTCGAGGAGAGCGGCGTGAACATTATGGGCACCAAGCCCGATGCCATCGACTTTGCCGAGGACCGCGAGCGCTTCGCCGCTCTGCTCGACAAGCTGGGCATCATGTACCCGCCGGCGGGCCAGGCCACCTCGTTTGAGGAGGCCGAGGCCGTGGCCGCGCACATCGGCTATCCGCTGCTGGTGCGCCCGAGCTATGTGCTGGGCGGCCGCGGCATGATGATCGCCTACGATGCCGAGCATCTGCGCGATTACATGGCCGAGGCTGCGCGCATTAGCCCCGACTACCCGGTGTACCTGGACCGCTTCCTGGAGGGTGCGATCGAGTCCGACGTCGACGCCCTGTGCGATGGCGAAGAGGTATACATCGGCGGCATCCTGGAGCATATCGAGGAAGCCGGTATTCACTCCGGCGACTCCGCGACCTGCATCCCGCCGTTCAGCTTTAGCGAGAGCCTGCAGGCGAAGCTCCGCGAGACCACGCGCCGCATCGCGATGGCGCTGGGCGTGCGCGGTCTGGTCAACGTGCAGTACGCCATCAAGGGCGAGACCGTCTACGTGATCGAGGCCAACCCGCGCGCCAGCCGTACCGTGCCGTTTATCTCCAAGGCCACCGGTGTGCCGCTGGCCAAGTGCGCGGCGCGCATCATGGCAGGCGATTCCATCGCGAGCTTGGGCCTGCCGAGCGACGAACGTCAGCTGGACTGGTTCTGCATGAAGGAAGCCGTCATGCCCTGGGGTCGTTTCCCGGGCGCCGACGTCATCCTGGGGCCCGAGATGAAGTCGACGGGCGAGGTCATGGGTATCGCCAAGAGCTACCCCGAGGCATACGCCAAGACGCAGCTGGCAATCGACTACAAGCTGCCCGATCCGAGTTGCGGCAAGGTGTTCATTAGCGTGTGCGACCGCGACAAGCGCCACATCCTTTCGGTCGCGCGTATCCTGCGTTACCTGGGCTTTGACATCTGCTCCACCGAGGGTACGGCGCGCGTGCTGCGTGGAGGCAACGTGACGTGCGAGATCGTGGAGAAGATTAGCGGCCCGCACGACGGCGAGCGCCCCAACATCGGCGACCTCATCGCCGATGGCAAGATCGCGGTGATCATCAACACGCCGTACGGTCCGGGCTCGCGCGGCGACGGCTATCTGCTGCGCACCGAGGCGGTGCGACGCGGTGTGACCTGCGTGACCGCGATGTCTGCCGCCAACACGTATGTGAGTGCCATCGAGGCGGTGCGCGAGGACCAGCAGGGTCACGGCAGCGCCAACGACATGGGCATGGACGTCATCGCCCTGCAGGACCTGCCGCAGTACACGGTGTAGATT
>CAUGKA010000138.1 GCA_959599615.1 uncultured Collinsella sp.
AATTTCTGCACCTATTGCATCGTGCCGTACGTGCGCGGTCGCGAAAAGAGCCGCCCCTTCGAGGAGATTGTCGACGAGGTGACCGGTTTGGTGCGCCAGGGCGTGCGTGAGATTACGCTGCTGGGCCAAAACGTTAACTCATATGGTCGCGATCTGTTTGGCAAGCCGCGTTTTGCCGATCTGCTGCGTGCCGTGGGCGATACGGGCGTGGAGCGCATCTTCTTTACGTCTTCGCATCCCAAGGACCTGTTGCCCGAGACCATCGACGCCATGGCCGAGACGCCTGCCGTTATGCCGCAGCTGCACTTGGCCGTCCAGTCAGGTTCGACGCGGATTCTCAAAGAGATGAATCGCCGTTATACACGCGAGTACTATCTGGGCCTTGTCGATCGCATTCGCAACCGCATGCCCGATATCGCGCTCTCGACCGACATTATCGTTGGCTTCCCGGGTGAGACTGAAGAAGACTTTGAGCAGACGCTCTCACTTGCCGAGACGGTCCGCTATGCTCAGGCCTATACCTTCATCTATTCCAAGCGCGCCGGTACCCCGGCCGCCGAGATTGACGATCCTACGCCGCATGAGGTTATTCTCGAGCGTTTCAACCGTCTGGTTAAGGTTATCGAGACCACGGCACACGAGTATAACCAGGGTGAGCTTCATACTGTGGTTCCGGCGCTCATTGAGGGAACGAGTAAAAAGAACGACGCGGTCCTGCTGGGCAAGAGTCCCAAGAATCAGACCGTGCATGCGCCTATCCCCGAGGGTTACAGCATCGATCAGCTTGTTGGTAAGATCGTTGATGTTGACGTTGACGTTGCCAAGACCTGGTATTTGTCCGGCTCCGTTGTGGGCGAGCCGCGCTAATGGTTTCTCCCGGGGCAGGTCTTTCCGCCGTTGCGATTGTCGGTCCGACGGCGGTTGGTAAGAGTGATGTTGCCGACCGTTTGGCAGTTCGTCTTTCGTCCGAAGTGCTGTCGTGCGATGCGATGCAAATCTATCGTGGCATGGACATCGGTACCGCAAAGATGGCGCCCGATGAGTGCACGGCGCCGCTGCGTCTCGTCGACATTGTAGAGCCGGGTGTGGCATATTCTGCTGCGCTTTATCAGGCTGACGCTCGCGCGCATGTTGAACGTCTCCTTGGTTCGGGTTGCCTGCCGGTTTTTTGCGGAGGTACGGGGCTGTATCTCAAGGCCGCCCTCGATGAGATGGACTTTCCCTCGGGTGAACTTGAGGACGATCGCCGTGCGGGCTATCAGGAGCTTGCCGAGCGTATTGGCGAGGAAGAACTGCATGCCTTGCTTGCCGAGCGCGATCCAGAATCGGCTGCTGTTATTCATCCCCATAACGTGCGCCGTGTGATTCGTGCGCTCGAGATGCATGATGATGGCGTCTCCTATGCGCAGCAAAAGTCGCAGTTTAGTGTTCCGCGCGAGCATTATCATGCCCTATGGTTTGGTCTGACGCGTAATCGCGAGGTGCTCTACGAGCGCATTAATCTGCGCGTCGATCTGATGTTTGAGCAGGGTCTTGTCGATGAGGTCCGCGGTCTTATGGACCAGGGGCTGGGTGATGCCCTGACGTCGATGCAGGCAATTGGCTATAAAGAGATCATCGATGCTTTCAATGGCGTGATGAGCATGGATGAGGCTCGCGAACTCATTAAGATGCGTTCGCGTCGTTATGCCAAGCGTCAGCTTTCGTGGTTTAAGCGCGATGACCGTATCGTGTGGTTTGATATGGATGAATGTACGATCGATGAGGTCGTTGAGGATATCCTGCATCGTATTGAGGCTGCCTAATGGCCCGTTTCCCCCTTGTTCCCACGGCACCCGAGCCCGAGTGTGCCATTTTAGTTGGTGTTGAGTGGCGCGACAATGCATGGCCGCTCGATCGCTCGCTTGATGAGCTGGAGCGTCTTGCCCACACAGCTGGTGCCCAGAGCGTGGCACGCTTGTCGCAGCGTTTGGTAAAGCCGTATCCTAAATCGTTTATCGGTTCCGGTAAGGTTGAAGAGCTGTGCGGCCTGGTGCATCGCATGGATGCCGATGTCGTTATTTTTGACGACGACCTGACCCCCTCGCAGCAATCCTATTTGGAGAAAGCCGTGGGCGAGCCGGTAAAGATTATCGATCGTACAGCACTGATCCTGGATATCTTTGGCCTGCATGCTCAGACGCGTGAGGGACGCCTGCAGGTACAGCTGGCACAGCTTCAATATTTGTTGCCTCGCTTGCGTGGCATGTGGAGCCATCTCGCCAAGGAGCAGACGCGCGGCGGCATCGGCTCACGTTTTGGTCAGGGCGAAAGTCAGCTCGAGGTCGACCGTCGCCTCATTCGTAATAAGATCGCTGCGCTTCGTCGTGAGCTCAAGCAGGTTGAACAGCGTCGCGATGTTCAATCCAAGAGCCGCATTGAGTCACCGGCGTTTCGCGTCGCGTTAGCCGGTTATACCAATGCCGGTAAATCGACGTTGCTTAATCGTCTGACCGGCTCTACGGTACTTTCGCAGGACAAGCTGTTTGCTACGCTCGACCCTACGACGCGTTCGTATCGCCTGCCCGGCGGTCGCGGCATGACGATTACCGATACCGTCGGCTTTATTCAAAAGCTGCCGCATGGTCTGGTCGATGCCTTTAAATCGACGCTGTCCGAGGTGTTGGGTGCCGATCTAATTCTCAAAGTCGTAGATGCGTCTGACGAGGACTATGAGCGGCAGCTGGAGGCTGTCGACCGCGTGCTTGATGAGATCGGCGCCGGAGAGCGTTTAACGCTGACCGTATTCAATAAAATCGATCTTCTCGATAGCGTCGATCGATTGAGTTTCCGTCGTCGTTATCCCGAAGCCGTTCTGTTCTCGGCCCAGACGGGTGAGGGACTCGACGATCTCGTCGACCGTATTGCTCGCGAGGCAGCTGCCACCGATGTGTTGCTCTCCGCTGATATTCCGTATCGCGAGGGCGCTCTCATCACGCTGGTGCATGAGCAGGGAACCCTTCTGCATGAGGAATATCTCGAGGACGGCGTTCGCATTGTGGCGAAACTGCCGGCTCGTATTGCACCGCGGCTTGAGCGTTATCGTACCGAGTAGATGAGCTTCAAAATGCCCAGAATGATGGGCTGATGCAGTAGATAAAAGGGGAGTGCATGGCGTCCAAGGCTGGCGAGCGCCGGCAGGGGGTTGGCGTAGGCCCAGCTAGGGACGGTCTTATCGATTCCCTGCGCTATGTGTGCGGCGAAGTATCCTGCAAGATACATAAAGATAAACGGGATGATGGGGTAGTAATCACCTGAGATAAACCCAGGGCTCGGAAATCCCAGCCACGCCAGGTAGGGGACAGGGTAGATCGTTTTGGGGATGCTCCAGGTGATTGCGAACAACATAAGGCATAGGGGCATGCCCCATCTCGCCGTTATCTTCTTAAGGACGGGATCGGTCAACGCTACGATGCCGGTGCATGCGGCCATGCAGTAGATGATGCCAAAATTAACCGAATCGTCGACTGAGACAAGTGTTGTTGCCAACCAGACAACGAGTGCTGCTAAGGCGTATTTGGCGGCACGTTTGATATTGTTGCGCGAAAGGGTGCACATCCAACCGGCGATAAACAAAAATACCCAGCTGATGCTGGCGCGCCAGATGTCTTGAAAGACTGACTGGGTAAACCAGGGCATATCCCAGCCGTACAGGTAGGCGAGATCATAGCAAGCGTGAAAACCTGCCATAGAAATCATCGTAAACCCGCGGACGGTATCAAATATGGTTATGCGTTTTTGCATTACGAGAACCGGCGCATCAAGCCGACGACTTTGCCCAGGACAACGGGATTCGTTGCATAGATAGGTTCCATGGTGTCGTTCTCGGGCTGCAAGCGCACACGCCCCTGCTCCTTGTAGAACGTCTTGACGGTCGCCGAACCATCAATCATGGCCACGACAATTTCGCCGTTCATGGCACTCTTTTGTTCACGGACGATGATGTAATCGCCATTGAAGATGCCGACATTGATCATTGAGCTCCCATGCACCTCAAGGATAAAGGAACCCTGATCAGTGGCGATTTCGGTCGGGATAGTAAACGTGTCTTCGATATTCTGCTCGGCCAGAATGGGAATCCCAGCCGCGACGCGACCAACGAGCGGTAGCGAGACCGTTCCGCGAGGTGCGGTGGGCTCGTCAGATTTAGAAATTGAGACAGAGGAACCGTCTTCGTTAAAGAGTTCCAGGGCGCGCGGTTTGGTGGCATCGCGCTTGAGTAGCCCGCGCGCCTCCAGGGCAGAGAGATGGGCGTGCACGGTGCTGGGGGAGGAAAGGCCCACGGCAGAAGCCATTTCGCGCACGCTGGGCGGATAACCCTTCTCCTGCTGATATTCCTTGATGAAGTCGTAAATTTGCTGCTGACGCTTGGTAATTTTGCGAGCCATCAGGGCATCCTCTCTACCCATGCCAAACAAATGTTCGAATTTTGCTTGACAGGAACAACTGTTCGAAGATAATAATAACCGAACATTCGTTCTCGCGCTAGATATTTTTGTCCGCGCGGCTTGATAAAACTGTTCTCAGCAAAACACGCGAGAGGAGAACATGATGAACGCAACGAATATGGTCCAGGGTAACCTCGCCCTTAAGCTCGAGACGCCTGCAGAACCCACATTTACGGTTGTTCAGGGTGGCCGCTCCGGCATTCAGCCTTTGACCGTAAAGCCTGCTCGCAATCAGCAGGCTGTAGTCGCGCCGGCCCGCGCTGCCCTGAAGGTTTCGACGATTGTCGCCGTTGCCGTTGCGTTTACGCTCTTCTTTGTCCTCGCTACGTCGGTCTTTAACGCTCGTCACGCTGCGTATGCCGAGTCCGTTTCCAACATTACCTACGAGACTATTCGCGTTCAGCCTGGCGATTCTCTTTGGTCGCTTGCCGAGGAATATCCAATCGAAGGCCTTTCCACGCAAGAGACTTCCGATATGATCCGTAACGTCAATCATCTGGAGCATGGTTCGCTCGCCGCCGGTGCGCATCTTAAGGTTCCCGCTCGTTCGTAATCATTATCGCGCTGCGCATGGTACCCTTGTTATCGTTTAAGAGGAGGTACCATGCGCTGTCCCAAATGCGGCAAGGCACATACCCGCGTCGTTGATTCCCGTATGCAGGAGTCAAATAACACCATTAAGCGTCGTCGCGAATGTTGCTCGTGTAACTACCGCTTTACAACGTTTGAGCGATGTGAAGACCCAATCGAGGTCATTA
>CAUGKA010000139.1 GCA_959599615.1 uncultured Collinsella sp.
CGATAGCAGCCATTTTGCTATGCCGGGGTGGTCGGTTGTTGGGTAATTACCCTCGCAGGTAGGCGATGGCGATCTGCGTGCGGTTGCGTAGGCCCATTTTGGCAAGGATCGAGCTGATGTGGTTGCGCACCGTGCCTTCGCCCATGTAAGCGGCGGCGGCAATCTCCTTGTTATCGAGGCCGCGGGCGATGAGCTCGGCGACTTCGAACTCACGGTCGGTCAGGCTGGCAAAGGCGGCGGGTCGGCGAGGCGTGCTGGCATCGGCGCCTGTCCCGTCAAAATCGATGTCCTCGATCGCCTTGCCCTCGAGCACGCGTTTGCCGTCCATGACCTGCGCCAACGCCGGTGGAATAGCGGCGACATCGGTTTTGATCAGGTAGCCGCGGGCGCCCAGCTTGAGCGCCGACACAATGTACTCGTCATCCGAGAATGTTGTCAGAAACACCACGCGCGCCGCAGGGTCGCGCTCGAGGATCTCGCGCGCCGCCGATAGGCCGTCGCGTCCCGGCATCTGAATGTCGAGCAGTGCAATATCGGGTGCGTGTTCGGCATAGAGCGAAACCGCGTCGTTGCCGTTGGCGCCGGTGCCCACTACCTCGATCTGCGGCTGGGCGCCCAGGATAATCTTGAGCGAATCGACCACTAGGCGGTCGTCGTCGACAACAATGAGCCTCATCGGGCCTCATCTCCTTGCTGTTTGGGGACGGTGGCAAACACGCGCCAGCCGCCGACGCCGGCGCGCGGGCCGGCGGTGAAGGTGCCGCCAAGCGCCTCGACGCGCTCGCGCATGGAGCCGAGCCCCATGCCCTCGGCGGCGCCGCGACCGCCCGTCTGGGTCCCGCCCATGCCATCGTCGGTAACGATGAGCTGGTAAAACGATGGATGCTCCATGCATCGCACAGCAACGTTTTGCGCGCGGGCGTGGCGCATGGTGTTGGATAGCGCCTCGCGCAGGACCGCCGCAAAGCAGTTGGCGACGTTTGCGGGCGCATGTTCGGTCATAACTTCAAGCTCAATCTGCGGGCCGCCGTCCGAGCGTGCGCCTTCAACAATGCGTTCGAGCTGCACGGAAAGATCGACGGCGTTGTCGTTGAGCGCGTGGACGCTGGTGCGCACAAGCTGGAGCGCCTCGTCAACGGTGTGCTTGACGTCGGCGAAATCGGCGGCGACGCCGGGTTCATCGGCGTGGACTATGCACAGGGCCTCGGTCTGCAGCGAGGTACGCGTGAGCTGGTGCCCGACGTTATCGTGGATCTCGCGCGCGATGCGGGCGCGTTCGGCGAGCGTCGCGAGCTCGACTTCGTAGTCCTGGCGATCGGCAAGATCGCGGTTGCGCGCTTCGAGCGCGAGGGCTCGTTCCTGCAGCTCGTCGCGGGTGCGGCGCATGCGCTGCTGCTCGCGTTCCAACTGGGCGGTGCGCAGCGATAGCAAGGTAGCGGCAACCGAAAGGATGGCAGTCAGCAGGAGCGTTCGGGCGGTGAGCGCGTCGGTGCGAAGGTCCGCGACAAGCGCAAAGACAAAGGTGGCGCCAATGCCCAGCGCGGCCCAGGCGTGCTCACGGCGCACCCGCCGCGCGATGTCATAGAGGGCGAGAGGCGCAAACGGCACAAACGGCGGCACGAAGACAGCCGCGATGATGTAAGCGCAGCTCGCGGTCTCGCTCGCGCGCCGGGCGCTTTTCCCCTGCGCGAGCTCAGCCAGCGAGGTGGCAATAACGCCAAGGCAAAACGCCGCGACCAGGCGAGCGTCCACAGCAAGGCCCAGAGCGGCTGCGATACAGCACGCCAGCACAATCGATTTGTCGAAAAGCCTGTTCATACGGGTATTGTACGCGAAGCCGCGCGTGGTGGAGGGGCCGCCCGGGGCAACCGTGACATTCCTCCCGCGCGGCAAATCGGCGTCGATCGCTCGCGCGAGCGGGGGTTTCGCCTCCGCCCCCCTCACTCGTGACAAAGCTCACTGGTGCGCGCCGCCCGCTCCTGCGATGATGAAATCGTACCGGGCCACGACCAACAGAAGGGCCGCCTCATGACAGACATCGTCCATGTCGAAAACCTCGTCAAGCGCTATGACGATCTTATTGCGCTCGACCACTTTAACCTGAGCATCGCCCCCGGCGAGATCTTTGGCCTGCTGGGCCCCAACGGCTCGGGCAAGACCACGTCCATCAACTGTATCCTGCAGCTGCTCGCCTACGACAAAGGCACCATCGAGCTGTTCGGCGAGCCCATGACGCCCGCCCGCTACGACCTCAAGCGCCGCATCGGCGTGGTGCCGCAGCAGGTGGCGGTGTTTGACGAGCTCACGGTGCGCGAGAACATCGACTATTTCTGCAGCCTCTACGTTAACGACCGCAAGCGCCGCCGCGCGCTGGTGGACGAGGCGATCGACTTTGTCGGGCTGGGCGACTTTACCAAGTTTCGTCCCGGCAAGCTTTCGGGCGGACTGGCGCGCCGCCTCAACATTGCCTGCGGCATCGCACACAAGCCCGAGCTCATCTTCTTTGACGAGCCCACGGTGGCGGTCGACCCCCAGAGCCGCAACGCCATCCTGGAGGGCATCTGCCGCCTGCGCGACGAGGGCGCTACGGTGGTGTATACCAGCCATTACATGGAGGAGGTCGAGCAGATCTGCAGCCGCATCATGATCATGGACGGCGGCCGCGTGCTGGCGCAGGGCACCAACGACGAGCTTAAGCGCATGATCCAGATGGGCGAGCGCGTGACTGTTGAGGTCGGTGCCGTCGAGGCCGCCACGGTCGAGCGACTGCGCGCCCTCGAGCACGTGCTTTCGGTCGAGCTGTCCGGCGGCGAGCTCGTCTGCACCTGCGAGGCGAGCCCGCACAATCTGGTCGACATCCTCGACACGCTGCGTGCTGCCGACGTGGCGCTCGGCCGCGTGTGGAGCGAACCGCCGACCCTCAACGACGTATTCCTCGAGATCACCGGCCGCGAGCTGCGCGACTAGGGGGCGGCCATGTTCAACACCATCATCACCACGGTCAAGACGCTGCTGCGCCGGCCGAGCACGTGGGTCTGGGGCGCTCTCTTTCCTATCGCGCTTTCCACGATGTTCATGTTTATGTTTGCGAACCTCAGCTCCGACGGCACGGTCGACCCGGTGCCGGTTGCCGTCGTGGCGGACGAGGCCTGGGATGCCTCGACCTTTAAGGATGTGGCAGCTTCGCTTGCCAAGGCAGGCGACGATCAGCTGCTCGATGTGAGCGAGTACGAAGACTTGGCTGCCGCGCGCAAAGCGCTCAAGGCCGGCGAGGTCGCGGGCATCTATACGGTTGATGCCGCGGGCACGCCCAGGCTCACGCTGCTATCGAGTTACGACAGCTCGCGCGCCTCGTCGGTGCTTACCGACCGCAGCATCCTTGAAACGGTGGCAAGCTCGTATACGCAAAATGCCGAGCTCATGGCCCAGATTGCTCAAGATGACCCGGCGGCGCTCGCCGACCCGGAGGCGGTTGCGCGCGCTCTGTCGCTCGAGGGCGGAACCCGCCGCGTGAGCCTGACTCGTGCCACGCCCGATGGCACGGTCATCTACTATTACGCGCTTTTTGGCCTGGTCGCGATGATGTCTGCCGAGTTTGCCGCCTTGAGCGTCGTCGATTTGCAGCCCAATCTGTCCGGCCTCGGCGCGCGCCGCTGCGTGGGCGGTCTTTCCAAGACGGCGTCGCTGGCCGGCATTTTTGTCGGCTCGTGGCTGGTTTCCTTTGCATCGATGGCGGTTGCGATCGGCTACGTGCGCCTGGTCGTGGGCGTCGACTTTGGCGGGCGCGAGGGGTTGTGCCTGCTGGGCGGGGCTGCATCCGCGCTTGCCGCCACGGGCCTGGGGCTTTTTGTGGGCACGCTTCCCGTTAAGGGCGGCAAGGCATCCAAGTCGGGCATCCTCACGGGCTTTGCCACCACGTGCGCCCTGTTCGCCGGCCTCTACGGCGAGCCGGCGATGGCGCTTGCCGACGACGTCGCCCGCGCTTGTCCGGTCGAGTGCTGGCTCAACCCCGTCAAGCTCATCTGCGACATGTTCAATCGCCTGTATTTCTTTGAGGACCTGGGGCCCTTCGCTGTTCGCGCCGGCGCGCTCGTCCTGATGGCCCTGGTGTTTGTCGCCGCCGCTACGCTGATCTTTGGAAGGAGCCGCTATGAGCACCTTTAAGACCGCGCTTCGCATGGCACTCGCGCACCCGTTCTACCTGCTCATCTATACGGTGTTCATTTCGCTCATGGGCGTATTCATCGCGGCTTCGGTGAGCTGGAACTCGTCGCAGCTCACCGAGTACAAGCCCTACGACACCAACGTGATCGTGGTCGACCGCGACAATAGCGACCTTTCGCGGGCGCTTACCAAGCACCTGGGCTCACGCTTTGACCTGGTCACGGGCATCGGCGACGACGCGTACGACCTTGCGGACGCGCTCGCCAAGAGCAACAGCGCCAAGGGCAGTGCCGATTGCGTGTTCTTTATCCCGGAGGGGTTTGAGGACGATCTTGTTGCAGCCGCCCGTGCGGGGGAGGCCCTGCCCAAGCTCGACGTGACCTACGGTTCCGGCACCATGGCGGCGGCGCTCTCGTCTGCCGAGGCCTCGCGCTGGATCTCGCTTGCGGGCGCTGCGGCGGCGCTTGAACCCGCTGCCTCTAACGGTGACGTCGCCAAGGCGGCCGAGCATGCCGCCGCAAAACGCGCGGAGGTCCAGATCGAGCAGGTTAAGGTTTACTCGACTGCCGCCGCCACTCTCGAGTCGTACTTCAACTTTGGCGCGTACGCGATTATCTCGTCGGTCATCGTGTCGGTGGGGCTGGTGTTCTCGGGCATGAACGAGCCCGAGCGCGTGCGCCGCATGGAGGCCGGTCCGCTCTCCGAGCGCCAGCGTTCGCTTGCCGTGTTCGCGGCCGCCGCCGTGCTCACTGTCTGTATCTGGTTTGTGTCGAGCATGATGGGCGTCGTGGGCTTTGCCGGCGCGGTCGCCGAGGTCGGCGTGGGCCGTGTGTGCCTGGCGCTGGCGGCAACGTTTGCCCTGGCGTGCACGCCGCTGGCCGTTGGCTTTGCCCTTTCGAGCCTGGGCGCGCGCGAAGAGCTGCTCAACGGTGTGGGCAACCTGCTTGGCTTGCTCATGACGTTTTTGGGCG